>CAMWLH010000162.1 GCA_947175045.1 uncultured Clostridia bacterium
GTCTTATATAATGAGGAATAAAAGAACGGCTGACATCACGGATAGTTGACAATTGAGCGTCAACTGCCAATCGTGCACTGTTAACCGTCAAGGGGGGCAGACGCTTGGAGGAAAAAAAACAGCCTAAAACAATGATAAGGGTGAAGAATCTCCGCAAGGAGTACCGTCTTGAGGATGACACCGTGGTGGCGCTGAAAAGGATAAACCTGGAAATAAAGCAGGGTGAGATCTGCTGTATTTTCGGCACGTCGGGCTCGGGTAAGTCAACATTGCTTAATCAGCTCGCGGGTCTTGAAAAGCCCACCTTCGGCGACGTATACATAAGGGGAGTTCCCATCACCCGTCTCTCGGAAAGAGAACTTGCGGCGTTCAGACAGAAGCATATAGGATTCGTTTTTCAGTCCTACAATCTGCTTCCGTTTATGACCGCTATCGAGAACGTCGCTATGCCGCTTATGTTCCGCGGGGAATCAAAGCGCAAGCGCACCAAAAAAGCTGTGGCTATACTTAAAAAGGTGGGTCTCAGCAACAGGCTGAAGCACTACCCGCGCCAGATGTCGGGCGGTCAGCAGCAGCGTGTGGGCATAGCGAGAGCATTCGTGGCGAAGCCCGATGTGGTTTTCGCGGACGAGCCTACGGGCAACCTGGACTCAAAAACGACGATCGAGGTCATGGAGATGATAAAATCCTTTGCAAGGAGATTCAACCAGACTATCGTGCTCGTTACCCACGACCCCGAAATGGCGCAGTATGCCGACAGGATAATCACGCTTGTCGACGGAAGGATTGTAAAAGAAACTATTAACAATAATGAAGGAGAACAACATGAACAAGCTATTTAAGGCAGCGGCGGCTTTCGCAGTCAGCGCCGCGCTGCTTATCCCGCAGAGCGTGACCGTCTTTGCGGAGCCTGCCGCGACGGCAGCGCCCGCCAATCCCGGCGATACCACCGATCCAACTAATCCCGCTGATCCGACTGGTCCGGACACAACTGCTCCCACAACGCCGGACGACGGTAATACTCCCACCGAACAGAGCAACCCCAGCAAGCCCGTGCTGGTGGGATATTCTCTTACAAACAGCAGCAACAGAGCTTTAAACAGCATTTCACCCAACAGCGAATTCAATATCGCGATAACCGTCAAGGATATCGGGCTTAAGACCTCCGAGGTAAAGGGCGCTGCGGATATCGACTTCATCAAGTCCGTTGACAGCTTCAGGGGCACGCTCAAGGGCGTGGAGATCATCTCTAAGCCCGAGGAGCTGCTTACATATACCGTGACTATGGAAAAATGCAAGTGGATAGGCGGAAGCACCGACTTCGGCTTTATGACGGGATTTTTGTCCCTCGGCAGCGATTATTCCGATATGACGTTTGCGGTACGGGAGTGCAGGGAGAGCACAGGAGGCTCCACCCCCGACTACACCACAGCCGAGCCCCTGTTCCGCATTACCGCGGAGCAGCCCGAAGCTCCAATCAGAGCGGGCGACGAGGGCACGGTGGAGTTTACCGTAAAGAATCTCGGCTCTGTCGAGGCGGAGCGTGTTCTCGTTGAGATTAGCGCTTCAGACGACCTGCTCATTACCGACGGCACGGGCTCGCAGGACATCAACATCATCTATGCGGGCAGCAGCGATACCATAAAGATTCGCTATAAGGCGGGGGATAAGATAAACTCCGCCAAGCAGACATTTACGGTAAATCTGCGCTATTATTACGATAACGGAAATGGCGAGACCATGGGCACCTCCACGGGTACGGCAAGCTTTGAGTCGATAGTTTCCACAATTGAAAAGGTGTATCCCGTAGTGCTGTCGGAGTTCGATCTCTCCGAAAAGCTGGTGGACGCCAATAAGGAATATTCGGGAACCGTTACCCTTAACAATATCGGCTCGGCTGATATGAAAGGCGTTTTCGTCAAATTCTCCAGCAGCGGCGACTTTATTCTGACGGGCGGAACAAGCACGGTTTTTGTTCCCGAGCTGGCAAAGGGCAGCTCCTACAAGATACCCGTCAAGATCAAGACGCTCTCGGGCTTCAACGCGCTTAAGCAGGATCTGTCCGTAAGCGTGAGCTACTCCTACACGGTGGGCAGCGAGGACAGAGAGGGCACGATGGAGAACACATTTACCATGTTTGCCAATCTCGAATCAGCCTACGCGCCGCTTCCCGTAGTTTCGATATCGGGACAGGAAAGTCCCATTTCGGCGGGTCACAAATACCGCTATCAGATCGTCATCGAGAACAAGGGCGAGCTGGATATGGACAATGTTACCCTTAAGCTGAAGGGCGGCGAGGGCATAAGCATAGCCGCGGCTGACGAGTCCGCGTTTATCGCGAAGATACCCGCGGGCGGCAAGCAGTCCGTTCCCGTCAGCTTTGAGACCGCCGCGGAGCTTATGAACTCCAAGGTCGCTATCGACGCGGATATAAGCTATTTCTTTGAGGACAACGGCAAGAATGAGCAGGCGTCCTCCACCTCGTCAGTTTCAATGGACGCTATCGTTTCGGGCGCTCCCATTATCCGTATGACGGGCAACAGCCTGGGGCAGGCGGTAGTGGCAAAGACCGCTTATGAGTATATCCTTAATCTGACAAATTACGGCGATATCGCGGTAAAGGATATCTATCTTAACCTTACCACCTCCGATTCGCTCTATATGCTTGACGGCACGGAGTACGTTCATATTGATTCCATCGCGGCGGGCAAGACCGCTTCGGTAAAGGTGGTATTTCGCACCACGGATTCCATAACCTCCGCAAAGCAGTCCATTCACGCAAAGATAACATACAACTACGGCGTGGCTAACGCCGAAAAGACCGCTGAGACCGACGGCGAGGTAAGCATTATCGCCGCGGGCGCGAGCGACCCCTCGTCTTCGGGTGCCGCCGCCCCCAACGTTATCATCGGCTCCTATAACATCTCCTTGGAGGATACTCCCGCGGAACAGATACCCGCAGGCGACTCCTTCGATCTTAAGCTGGACTTGTATAACACAAGCTCCGCACTCGCCGTTGAAAATCTTGTCATGACGGTGAATGCCAGCGGCGACATCAATATCTTCGGCGGCGGAAACACCTTCTTCTATCCGAATATGGCTGCCACGGGCACCATCTCCGAGACCATACCTCTCAAGGCTATGGCAACGGCGGCTACGGGAACGTCCTCGGTCTCCATCAATCTTAAGTACGACTATGTGGACAACGGCAACCGCCAGACCATAAGCACCGATCAGACCATATTCATACCCGTTTATCAGCCCGATAAGATGTCCTTTGAGGTTCAGACCCCGACCTGGACGGTCATGGCGGGAAACCAGGTGTATATCACCACCACCTACCTTAATAAGGGCAGAAGCGATATCGCCAACATCAAGGCGGAGCTGGTGGGCGACGTAGAGGCGCTTGCTACCTCAAAGGTAATAGGCACGGTGGTGCCGGGCGGCAACGGCTCGTTTGACTTTATCGTTACCCCCTATATGGGCGGCGAATGCTCATTTACAATTAAGCTGACCTACGAGGACGCTACAATGACCGAGGTCACCAAAGAACTCCCTGTTACCTTCCAGGTCGAGGAAATGATGTGGGACGACCCAGGTATCTGGGATATGCCCATGACAATGGAGCCCGACGGCGAGCAGGGCGGATTCCCCTGGATCATTCTCTGGATAGGCATAGGAGTGCTTGTCGTAGGCGGAGTTGTCACACTTATCATCATTCTCAACGTTAAGAAGAAAAAGAAGAAAAAGCTCACGGAAGCCGATATAGATTGGGAGGACGATCTTGACGACGTTCTGAACGACAAGAACGACACCAAGGTCTGACCCGAAAGGACAGCTATGAAATTAGGAGACATGATCAAAATCTGTATCCAGAACCTGCTGCGCCGCAAGAGCCGTACTATATTGACGGTTCTCGGCGTGGTGGTGGGCTGCTGCGCTATCGTAACAATGCTGTCCATCGGTATCGGGGTGCAGAACGCACAGGAAATTATGCTGCAGGGTATGGGAGACCTTACGCTTATACAGGTGTACGGCAGCGGTACCAAGGCGGAGCTTAACGACGAGGCTCTGCGCAAGTTCGAGAATATACCCTACGCAGACGTGGCAATAGGAAAAACGCGTCTCAGCAATATAGGCTTTGATATATATGCCGGAGAAAACCGCCGCTACGAGCTCAGCTGGGCGCAGGTGATCGGTATGAACGCGGAAGCCATGGAAAAATTCGGGCTGGAGCTTGTCGAGGGTTCTTTCCCTAAGTCGGAGTTCGAGGTGCTGGCGGGGCAGAAAACCGTTTACAACTTTACGGATACCGAGCGTCCCGAGGGTCAGAACAGGATAGACCTGTGGGATTATATGTATACGCTCAATCCTGAGGGTTGGTATGAATACAACCCCGACGCGGAGCTGCCCGACCCGTTCTTCAATATTCTCAACCAGAAGCTGGAAATGGAGCTGTACAGCTACGACGACTACGAAAAGAAATATACCCAGGAGATCAAGATAAGCGGCGTGCTGAAAGAGGATCAGAACAAGGACTACGCTACCAGCGAGGGTCTGATCTTTGTTACCAAGGATCTCCAGGCTATCCAGAAGATGGTGTTCCCGACTAGCAATCAGCAGAAAACTACCTATGACGAGGTTTATGTCAAGGCTACCGATATCTCCAAGGTAGCGGACGTTGAGGACGAGATCAAGGCGCTGGGATACTCCACCTGGTCTATGGAATCAATAAGAAAGCCGCTTGAGGAGCAGGCGCGCCAACAGCAGATGATGTTCGGCGGGCTGGGCGCGGTGTCGCTGTTCGTTGCGGCGCTGGGTATTACAAACACCATGATAATGTCGGTTTCCGAGAGGACTCGTGAGATAGGTGTTATGAAAGCTCTGGGCTGCTATCTCGGCAATATCCGCGCGACGTTCCTTATGGAGGCGGGATTTGTCGGGCTTATCGGCGGTATCATCGGTTCGATAATAAGCTATATCATCTCAGTGGTAATAAATGTGGTGTCCGCGCAGCTTGACCTCTCCGTGGCGCAGAATATTCAGGAGTGGTTCGGAATGATACTCGGCGTAATGAACCCTGAGAACAGCCCTGTATCTGTGGTTCCGCTATGGCTGGCGGGATTTGCGATACTCTTTTCAATAATCATCGGTCTTGGCTCGGGATTCTATCCCGCGAACAAGGCGGTGCATATCTCTGCTCTCGAGGCCATCAAGAGAGAGTGACGCGGTATAAATTCAATATGCGCCTGCGGTGAGGATTTTTTCTCGCATCGCGGGCGTTTTTTGTGCCGAGTCGGCTATTAACGCTCGTCCGTTTAAAGTGCTGTTTGTGCATTTTGACTATACGATTTTTCGCCGCAATTTCGGATTTTGTGCCGATAACCCCCTTTAAATAACCTTTTATAGGAAGGTAGTCTCCGGCGCTAAAATTCTGATTTTTATATTTCTCGTTTTATCGACAGGTTTCTCGATTTTATTTGTGCATAATCAACAATTATACATATCCTCATAAAAC
>CAMWLH010000163.1 GCA_947175045.1 uncultured Clostridia bacterium
TTCCAACTATACCCAGTATCAGGGTAGCTATAAAAGCCTCCGCGGCAATACGCATTTGCTTTCACCTCAATAACCTTTATTTTCACTTTTTGCCTACTTTATTATTATATCATATTTAAGCAAAAATTTCAAGCGTTTTAGCGTATAAAAAACCAATCCGAGCCCTATTTCTGCGACATTTTTTTCCGCCCCCGCTTATTTATCGTGGAGTTTGAAACATTGGAAATATATGTCTTTTTCTCGCACACGATAAATGATTTCGGCATATCCTCGGAAACGTTCACAACAATATCTTTTTTCTGACAAAAATTAAGATACTCCGCAGTCGTTCGGCTGACGGAGCATTCCTCTATATCAAAAATACCTATTACATCATCGGCGTACACCGTAACGTCTCCGCCGAGGTAGATAAAATTTTTCATAACAACCTATTAACCTATCCGTATTTATTATTTTCAATATTCCATTTAGTATTACAATTTTGTGAATCTCCCGCTTTCGGTTCTCCAGGCACTGCCGCCCGAAAGTGAGGACAGGTCCTCAATATTACAGCAGGTTATAAATACCTGCGATTTTTCAATATTGTTAAGGATATAATTGCGGCGCACACTGTCCAGCTCACTCAGAATATCGTCAAGTATCACCACGGGACAGGTCTTGTTTCTTCGCCTTATTATCTCCGCCTCCGACAGCTTGAGAGCAAGCGCAGCGCTTCTGAACTGACCTTGGGAAGCGTAATCCCGCGCGTGCATACCGTTGATAAAAAAGCCCACATCGTCGCGGTGAACTCCCACGGCGGTGTATTTCAGCTTCAATTCCGATTCAAGATTTTTCTCCAGCTCACGCACATAAATATTATACAGATTGTTTACATCATCAAAATCTATTCTTTCGGTTTTGAAAACGGAGCTTATATATTCCATCTCCAGCCGCTCCGCGCCCTCTGTGATCTCCGAATATATTCCGGGAGTATACTCCTTAAGAAACGCGAAATATTTCAGCCTGCCATAGGTAACATTGACTCCCTCGCAGGCAAGCACATTATTCCACGGCGCGAGCTGAGCTGAAAGCTCCCCAATATCCGCCTTGGAAAAGGCGAGTATATTATTGCGCTGTTTCAACCCTTTGTTATATCTGGATAGCTTTTTAAGATGGGTCTTGGTCTGCATTACCGCCACATCGTCCAGATAGCTGCGGCGCAGCTCGGGCGCTCCCTTAATAAGATTAAGATGTTCGGGTATAAAAACAACGTATTTTAACACACCGTATAATTCCGCCGCATCGTTCATTTTTAAACCGTTGTATTTTACCGTAAGAATATTATTACAAATTGTATATTCCACGACATTTTCACGCTCGGTATTATCTTCCTTGAAATAAAGTCGGATAATCACCTCCGCCTTGGGATCGTCGGCGGGAACATACTGATTAAAGCGGACATGACGAAAGCTGCCTCCCAGACAGACCGAAACAGCCTCCATCAGATTTGTCTTACCCTGTGCGTTTTTTCCGACAAACAGATTGAGCCGCTTGTCAAAGCAAAGCTCCGCCTCTTTTATATTACGGAAATTCCGTATATAAATTCTGGTAATATACATCGGCAGTATAAATTACTCCGCGGGAGCTTCGGCGCTTTCCTCCGCCGCTTCTTCATCGTAAACTATCTTATACTTCTTGTTTTTAAATTCGATTATATCGCCCGGCTTTATCTTTTTTCCGCGCTTGGTGCAGTAATCGCCGTTTACGTTAAATTCCCCTAAATCGATCAATATTTTTGCCTTGGCGCCGGTTTCCGCAAGACCCGCGAACTTCACCAGCTGATCCAGCTTGATAAAAGGGGTAACAATTCTAATCTCTTCCATTTCAATTACCTTTCTGCAAATAATCTGTGCCATGATACCTATATTGCTCACTTTAATTTGTGTTGACAGAGAGCAAATGATTTAAATGGGAATTTCAAAATTTCGTCCGATCACATTCCCCAGCGACAACATTATGACGCTTTTTATTTTAACCTCATCGGCAGCAGCAGGAATGTAAACTCCCTGCCCTGCGGAGGGACAATAATAATAGGCGCGACCGCGGACGCGGTGAGTATTATCTTCGCGCAGTCCGTATCGCAAGCCTTGAACGCGTCGAGAAGATACTTCGCGTTAAAGCCGATGGAGATAGGCTCTCCGTTATACTTAATGTTGATTTTATCGTTGATTTTACCGAGAGCCGTCGTACAGCTCATAGACAGCGTATCCCCGTTGAACTCGCAGCGAATGGGACACTTGTTCTTTTCGTTTATAATAAGCATGGAGCGATCCAGCATCTCGATTATCTCGCGGCAGTTGACCTCTGCCGTTATAGATTCCCCGCACTCCAAGTGCTTTTTGTAGGGAATAAACTCTCCGTCGATAAGGCGGGATATCATCGTATATCCTTCTACATTAAAAGAAATCTGATTTTTGTCTATACTCAAAGTAACATTTTTATCGTTATCATCTGACAGTATTGAAACAAGCTCCTCAAGTGTTTTCACCGGAACTATAAATTCAAGATCATCATAAGTAAGCGGCTCCTGTCGGAGAGCTATTCTTATTCCGTCCACCGCAACGACGTTCAGCACGTTGTCCTTTACCTCAAACTTGCAGCCCATAAGCGCAGGCTTTGTATCGGTGACTGCGCAGGCGTACTTTGTCTGAAGTATCATGCTCTTCATGGTCTTTTGAGGAACCGAAAATCCCGTCGCGGGGTTTACCTGCGGTACTATGGGATACTCGTCCGCGCTCATGCACATAACGGAAAACTCCGCGTTTCCTCCTCTTATCTCCGCCGCTTTTGATTCTCCTACGCTGAACGCTATCTCGCCCGCCGGCATTTTCCTTATGATATCGCCCGCCATTTTCGCGTTGATGACGGTGCTGCCGTTTTCCGTTCCGTTTACCTCCAGGGTAGTCCTTATTCCTATATCAAGATTATATCCCGTTACCGTCAGAACATTTCCCTCAAGCTCCATCAGAACTCCCTCCAGCGAAGCTATGGTGGATTTTGAAGCCGCGGCTCTCGCGGTGATCTGCACGGCATTGAGTATGCTTTCCTTAGGGCAGCTGAATTTCATACCGAAATCCCCTTTCAAAAAAAATAAAAATAAATAAATTTTATAATAACAATAATAAGGGCGGTTAAATCTGTTAAAACGGAAATATTTCCTTTTACAAAGCCCTTTATCCGTCGTATTTTTTTAACGCGCGGCAGTTGATAAAAAAATCAAACTGTTAAAACTCTCGGATTTTTCAACTGTTTGTTGAATGATCGTAAAACAATGTTGAAAAAATCGTTCAAAATTTAACCCGATTTTATATGCCGATCTTGGCTGTAATGCTTTTAAGCAATGATTTAAAAAATTTCAAAATTCCCGCACTCACTCTCAGTCGTTCGTTCGCTGCGCTCGCTCACTCCTTGCGAGCGACTGCGGGAACCGGTCATAATTTTCTGCGAAAATTATGACACTTTTTGAAATTCCCCTGCGTGGGCAGTTTGTTGCTTGGTTTTGTATGCCCCTTAATGCGTGGGCGCTTTGCGGCTTGGAACTGAAAGTCCCTTAATGAGTCAACATTACGCTTCTTTAATTACTGATTAGCCTTGATATTCTTAATAAGATCGTCAATCACCGATTTAAGGCTGCTGTCGGTCTCAATACTCTTTTTGACATTCTTGATGGCGTAAACTACTGTGGAGTGATCCCGTCCGTTAAATTCCTGCCCTATCGAATCATAGGACATTCCCGTTACCTCCTGGATAACGTATATAGCGACCTTTCTGGCATAGGAAATATTGGAGGCTCTTTTTTGAGAGCGCATTTCCTCGGGAGTAACATTATATATTCTCCCGACCTCGCTTATGATCTTTTCTACCGTCACGGGGATAGGCTGATGATCCGAAACTATATCCTTTATAACATTCTGCGCCACCGTGATGGTCGGCTTCACCTGGGAGACCGTATACAGCGCGTTCAGTTTTGTCACAACGCCCTCGATCTGACGGATATTCGACTTTAGCTTGGTCGCGATATAATCCGTAACATCGTCGGGTATCATAAAATTAAGAAGCTCCGCCTTGCGTCTTATTATGGCGAGCCTTGTTTCATACTCCGGCGGCTTTACGTCCGCGGCGAGTCCCGAAGCGAAGCGGGTCTTGAGCCTGTCCGATATAGATTTTATCTCCTTGGCGGGACGGTCCGATGTCAAAACTATGACCTTGTTCTGTTTATACAGCTCGTTGAATATATGGAAGAATTTTTCCTCCGTCTGCTCCTTGCCCGCAATAAACTGGATATCGTCTATGAGCAGCGCGTCGGCGCTCCTGTACTTTTCGTCAAAGGATTCAACGTCGTTAGCGGAAATGGAGTGCAGGAACTCGTTGGTAAAGGTTTCCGCCGGTATATATATAATATTTATCCCTGGATAGTTTTTCTCCATCTCATGCTGAATAGCGGACAGCAGGTGAGTTTTGCCCAGTCCCGAGTCCCCGTAGATAAACAGAGGATTATATTTCTCATGCTGTTTTTTTGAAACTGCTTTAGCCGCGGCGAAAGCCAGATTGTTTGAAGGACCCACAATAAAATTGTCAAAGGTATATGTAATACTTTTGTCAATAATATCCATTTTATTGTATATTTCGTCATTATTCATAATATCCGTCACAGCGGGCTTGGGAGAAGAAACACTGCTTACAATAATTTCCACATTTATAGGCACGCCAAGAATATTCCTGAATTGCTCCTCCAGCTTTTCAAGATAGAAATCCTTTATTGTATCTCGTTTAAATTCAACGTCGGTAGCAAGCGTGACTTTATTTCCGTCCATACGGACGGGAACAAGCTGATCCAGCCAAAGATCCCTTGCGGAGTCAGATATATTATAAGCGTCCACGCAGTTTTGAACCACGATTTTATATATATCGGATAGAGATGTAAGAGAATTCATAATTTATTTCACCGTTTCCATATTTTCATCAACGCTTGTCCGAAACTTAAATTTATTACAAAACATAAAATCAAACACCACGTTTAAAATCAAAGCTATATATTAAATGATACCATAAAATACAAAATTTTTCAAGCACAAATAATTCCAAATTCCGTCCATTATTCTGTGTATTTTAGACAAAAAAATATGACAAAGTCGTAACTATCGGATTTTTGACCGTTTTTAGCAAGTTTTGATGATTTGAATAATATACTTTTATACAAAATTTTTAATTGTTATTAAATTTATTATCTATCCTATCCACACAACAAATACAATACCGCTTGCAGCAGCGTTGCCGCCAAAGCTCCCGCAGCCGCGCAAATTATCATTTTTATTTTCATATGAGTTTTCAGCGATTTTAAAAATGCTGGCGGATCACCTATTGCTAACCGGGCTTCTATTCCCAGTTCGTTCTCACTGACAGATCAGTCCTACTTTAAATTTTTTATTGGTTTTTCAAAATACTCGCTGTTCATATTGTTTATCTCAATAACAT
>CAMWLH010000164.1 GCA_947175045.1 uncultured Clostridia bacterium
ACCTCACTTTCTTGTGGGTATTATTGCCATTTACACGGTTTGATATTCAGACTCGAATAAAGTTTTATCAATCTAATGCTCGAATAACATTTAAGAATTCATTTGATATAATCTTCCCCTGCAAATACAGCCTTTTCATTTCGCTCGCCTTATCGAGCCAAGCCTTGTACTCGTTGAACGTCAGGCGCATAACACCGCTGTTCTCATCAGCGTTTTCATAACGCTCCACCCTCTTGTAATTCCTGTTTTTCGCTTTCTCATACTTTTCAAGCAGAGGATCGTTTCGCTGCTTGAGTTTCCTCGCCAGCTTCGGTGCGATCTGCTTACAAGTCTTACCGTCAACGAGGACTCTATCGCAGTAAATTTCGGCGCGATTTGATTTCGGAACAAACAGCTTACCGCAGCACGGACATTCCAACACGCGCCTTCCCTGTTCCGCAAACTTCAGGAAAAGGAACACAAAGTAATCGGTGTAATTATCGAAAAAGTAAACCTGCGACAGCCTCGACTCATTGGTAAACAAATCGTAATTTATAATTTCGCAGGGATAGTCTCGGCGGAAGAAATAACCCTTGGGCAGTATATTTTTCCGAAGCCACTCCTCGGACGTATCAAACTCACTTCGGGATTTAAGGTACTTGTACAAAATATACCGTGTGTCCAGCGGTTCACGCAATGCGTCAACAATATTACTCATTGCTGTCATCAAGCACATTGCCGTACCGTCGTCCTCAAAATCAAGCAGTTTGTTTACGGTTGCCCGAAGAAGAACTCCCGATGTCAAATCGTTCTCGCGAACACCGTCGGCAAGTTCCAGAGCGGCATTGGACACAGCGGAAAACTGCTCCTCCGAATACACTCCGATATCGTCAAGCGGCTCCGTCTTTTCAGAAATATGTTCAAGCACAACTTCATAATTCGACATATCATATTCCAATTCGCCAATCAACTCGTCCGAAACCTTGAGCCTATCAGTTTGGATTTTAATATTGTTCTCAATGATAACCCGAACCGCGTCATCGCCGTCCACAGATAAGTATATCCCGTTTTTGTCAGTCATTTTGTTCGCCTCCCCCATCTACATTTTAGCATTATAGATAAGAAAAATCAATATGAAATTTTGTATGGAATGGATTTTCACGTTTTTTGCGGAAATCCATTCCATATTTACTTTTGGGGTGCAGATATGTTAAGATGAATATCATCATCCGAAATCGAAAGGAGAAACTTTATTGACGAAATTAAACACGATTAACTGCGAGGAAATCATGACCGAGCCGCTAAAGCCTATTGAGTTTGTAGTGAACAATCTCATTACACAGGGACTGTTCATTCTGGCGGGCGCACCAAAGATCGGAAAGTCGTGGCTGGCGTTGGACATCTGTTTGAGCGTAGCAAAAGGAGAGTCTGCGCTGAATGCCGCGACCTCTCAAGGAACAGCACTGTATCTTTGCTTGGAGGACAGCAGGATACGAATTCAAAATCGGTTATATGAGATGACCGATGAACCGACAGAGTATCTGCACTTCGCTCTACTCGCCAGCTCAATCGGCAGCGGACTGGAGGAACAGATCGAGAATTTTATTTTGGAACATCGCGACACCAAAATTATTTTCATTGACACACTTCAAAAAATTCGTTCCGATTCTCTCGACAGTACTTACGCGACCGATTACAAGGAGCTATCCTTTTTGAAATCCATCGCGGACAGGCGCTCGGTCGCCATCGTTCTGGTACATCACTTACGAAAAACAAAGGACGCCGATCCGTTCAATATGATCTCGGGAACAACGGGACTCAGCGGATGCGTGGACGGGAGTTTTGTTCTTTCGGAGTCAAAGCGTGGCTCGCGAAATGCTACTCTCTACTGTGTCGGACGCGACATAGAAAACCGCGAGATTGAATTGAAATTCGACAGTGAACAGCACAGATGGATATCCGACGAAATTTTTTCCGAAAAAGAAAATAAAAACAAAATCTTCATCGAAAAAATATTTGATTTTATGATTGAAAGAAAAAATTTCGTTGGAACGGCTACCGAGCTTGCCGCTCTGCTTGCGCCGCGACTTGAAGCGGAAATATTTCCGAACAGGCTGACAAGAGATCTGGTTCAGAACGCATATGAACTGGCGGGCTACGGAATTAAGTTCTCATCAGAACGTAGCCACGGAGCGAGAAGAATTCGGTTGGAACTGCTGTCGGGTGACGGTAGTGACAGTAAAAATATACCCCTCTGATTTTACCGACTTACCGTCACCTGATCTTGGAAAAGCCTTTCATAGCGCTGATTTGTCGGGTGACGGTAACTTTTCGGGTGACAGTAGAAATGTCAAACGGGTGACGGTAACATCACAGCAAGAGCGAGGGCGTGTGCGCTAATTTGGGCGAGGTTCTCAGCCGGGTAGGGTAACTGCCCGATCAACCCGATTGGATCGAAATTTGAGCCGTTTCTGCATGGGTTTGGGCAAGGCATTACACAGAGCAAATTGCGGGAGAATAACACAGATATTTCACGGCAGATACGGACATATTGGAGCGCATTATTTTGATGCAGGTTAAAGCAGCGGTGCTGCAATCACAGCGGACGGCAAAGCCGACCGCATTGTAAAGCCATTTGTGGAAGGTGAAGTTTGATGTCAAGATAAGCAAAAGTATGAAACATAGGTGTCACTTTGAAAAGAAAAGTGCGTCAAATGCGATAACAATGGTAAATGCGGTGACACAGAAAGGTCATACCGCAGTAAATGGAGGTTTAATGGCAGAAAAAATCGGTATCAGTCTGGACAAGGAAACATTGCAGCTATGCGACAAGTATGCAGCGGAACATTCAAGGTCGCGTTCTGAATTTATTGCAGCGGCGATTCAGAAATATGTCTCCGATCTGGAACTTGGCAAGCATAAAAATTTCATCGTAAGTGAGCTCGCCGGAGAGATAGTCAATGGCAGCGAGGCGGGCGTTACAAAAATCTCGAAAGGTCTTTTCCGTTACGCTGTTGAGGTCGAGATGATTATCATGATTCTGTCGGAGCTGGCAAATATTCCTCCTGAAGTCATGGAGGAATATCGCAAAGAAGCTATCAGAAATGTCTGAAGAACGCGCGGGAAAATCAACCTTGATGATCTGATTGCGAGAAATAATCGGGAGTTCGCAGAGCGAAAATTATCCGAAAAAGGTAACACGGACGATACAATTGTTAGTGAATACACAGTAGATGATTACGATTTTATGGAGGATGATATATGACCAAATTCAATCAAATGAAACTGTTTTTCAAGTCCTGCCTGCTGTTTTTCAGCACACGAGCCGAGGCGAAAATCGAACATCCGGCACCTATGAAAGACGGATTTTCCGTGATAGATAACGTGCTGTACTACATCAGCGGCAAGACGAAAATCAAGATCAAGGAGCACTTCGCCGAAACGAAAGTGACCGCACTTGACCTTGTTGAGAGCGCTATCAAATACGAGAAACGCACCCAAGCAACAGGATAATTTTTTTGAAAAAGAGGTAGACATTACACCCGCATTATGATATAATGTGAATGTAAGCAATGTGTTGTAATGCGGGTTGTTTCATAGATTGGAGGTAAAATGAAACAACAATATAACACAGCACTTTATCTAAGGCTTAGTCGCGACGATGAACTGAAAGGTGAGAGCGGCAGCATAGGAACACAGCGTGACATACTAACGCAGTACTGCAAGGAGCAGAACCTCAGAATTGTCGGCGAGTACGTTGACGATGGTTGGTCAGGCACAAACTTCGACAGACCAAGCTTTCAGCGCATGATTGACGATATTGAGGACGGCAAAATCAACTGTGTGATCACAAAAGACCTGTCAAGATTGGGAAGAAACTACATTCTCACAGGGCAGTACACCGACATCTATTTCCCGTCAAAGGGTGTGAGATATATCGCGGTCAGCGACGGCGTGGACAGCGAAAAGGGCGAAAGTGAGATCGCACCGTTCCTCAACATTCTCAACGAAATGCACGCTCGGCAGACAAGCAAAAAGGTCAAGGCGGCAATGAAAACCCGCTTTCTGGGCGGAGCGCACTACGGGGCTTATGCGCCGATTGGTTACAAGAAACACCCCGAGCTCAAGGGGAAGATTATCCCCGACGAGGACACGCGGTGGATCGTTGAAAAGATATTTGACCTTGCCGCACATGGCATGGGAGCAGCCAAAATCCGCCGCACCCTTGATGAGGAGCATATACCCACACCCGCTTGGTTGAACTATCAAAGATATGGAACGTTCGCTCATATCTTCGAGGGGCAGCCTGAAAGCAAACGGCATCAATGGACGACGGCGAACATCAAGACGATCCTCTCCAACGAGGTGTACATCGGCAACAGCGTCCACAACAAGCAGACCACCATATCGTTCAAGAATAAGAAAAAAGTTCGCAAGCCTAAGGACGAGTGGTTTACCGTGGAGAACACGCACGAGCCAATCATTTCAAGGGAGATCTGGGAGCAGGCTCACGCACATATCGACAGCCGAAAGCGACCTGTTAAAAGCGGTGAAACGCAGATTTTCGCGGGACTTCTGAAGTGCGCGGACTGCGGCTGGGGGCTGAGGTATACCCACGCCAAAGCATCGGCAAGTCAAAGAGAAAAACAATATTATATGTGTACGACCTACAGCGAATACGGCAAAAACAAATGTTCAAACCACTATATCAGATATGAAGTGATATACGCCGTGGTGCTCGGCAGACTGCAATATTGGATCTCACAGGCGCACGAAAAGGATGACGGGGAACTGCTCCAACGTCTGCTGAAAAGCGGTGATAAGCAGCGGGCTAAGGAGAACACAAACGCCAAAAAGGAGCTGTCAAGAACCGAAAGACGGCTGCAGGAGTTGGACAACTTGTTTGCTAAGATGTACGAGGACAGGGCGAGAGAAGCGATTACCGAACGCAACTTCGCAATGCTCTCGGCGAAGTACCAAGAGGAGCAGTCGCAGCTTGAAATCAAGAAACAAGAACTCCAAGCCAAGCTTGACAAGTCAGCGCAGGACACAGACGGAGCGGAAAAGTGGCTGCTGCTCGTCCGGAAGTACACCGAGCTGACGGAGCTCACCGCGCCGCTGTTGAACGAACTGATCGACAAGATTGTGGTTCACCAAGCAGAGAACGGCGAGAACGGCAGCAGAACACAGGAGATCGAGATCTTCTACCGATTTGTCGGGAAGATCGATTAAAGAACTTTGGTGGTATCCTTAAGTTTGGGAAAACGGGCTGTGTTGCCCCGACATAAGCCTTTTGCCTGAAATTGCGGTTTTCTTTAACGTAACGGTGGACGAGCTTCTGGGTGTTTGTGCGGTAAAGGATGAGAATATGGCTCTGCTTGCCGAGCATCTTATAGAAATGTCCGCTTTGTCATGGAAAAACGGATTGCTCTCATTGGTTGAATACACTGGGCAGGCAGTACGTTTTCCGTTTTTAAAAACGTCGGTGGAAATAACGATCACAGGGGGGTATGATTACGAAAC
>CAMWLH010000165.1 GCA_947175045.1 uncultured Clostridia bacterium
CGTCCGAAATGACGGAAAAGGTATTCAACAGCGGCAGCTACGAGGAAGCGCTCGGTATCATCGGCGAGTACGTCAATATAACCTCGGTCGACGAACCCGGCGAGGATATGGATTTGAGGATGGGATAACGGAGGTATCAAAATGATCAAAGCAACGATTCAGAACAGCCCGTACTGTACTGAGATTACATTCCCTTGTACGGAAACGGAGCTGTCGAAAAAGCTCGGCGAGCTTGGAATGAACCCGGAACACCTCGCGCCGATGGCGACAGTAATCGAGATCGAGCCGTCCGAACTGTCGGTGCTGGAGGATTGCGATGTAAGTTTGGACGCGCTGAACTATCTCGGCAAGCGGCTTGACGGGCTGGACAAGTTGGAAATGAAACAGTTCCTCGCCGCGCTGTCATGCGATGAGGCGGAAATCGGTTACGGACTGAAAAAAATTATCAACCTTACGGACAACCTCGCACGCTACACCTTGATTGAGGACACGGACGACCTTGAGCGCGTCGGACTGATCCATATGCTCAATGTTCGCGGAGGGCTTTCCGAATCCGAATATACCAATAGTGAGTGGCTCATCGCCGAGGGCATGAAGCTGTTGGAATCAGGCAATGGTATCAACACGGAATACGGAAAGCTCTTCATTAACGAGGATATTCCGTTCGAGGAAATTTTCAACGGAACAACCTTTCCGCCGTATATCAATGATCCCGACGCGTTTGTGATGATTGAGATCGGTTATCCGTGTAAGGCGGGATAACACCGTCAAACCGCATGGAACGCACACACAGAGAACTTTAAAAGGCAAGGTCGAGCTTAATATACCGTTCAAGGATAAAATCATGCCGTTTCTGTTTGGAAAATCAATTATCAGACAGCTTAAAGACGGTACTCTTGAACCGATAGCAAGAAAGTATCTGTATGGCTGCACAGATTTGGAAATACTCACTGCATTTAATGCAGAGCTCAGGGGAGTATGCAATTATTATTCACTTGCAAGTAACTTTGTAAGACTGAGCTATTTCGCATATTTTATGGAGTATAGCTGTCTGAAAACACTTGCAGGCAAGCACAAGACTACAACCCGTAAAATACTGAGCAAATACAAAAGCAACGGCAGTTGGAGTATTCCCTACAAAACAAAGGACGGTATCAAATACCGTAAATTTGCAGAGTATATGAAATGCAAGAAATCGGTCAATTTTGACGAGAAAATCATAGATTATGCCGTCATTCACGCTTCTACAAGAACTACTCTTGAAAGCAGGTTAGCGTCCAATATCTGCGAATTATGCGGTAAAACCGATGTGCCGCTTGTAATGCACCATGTGAATAAACTGAAAAATCTCAAAGGAAAAGAATTCTGGGAACTTATGATGATAGCCAAAAGGCGCAAAACAATTGCTGTATGCGAGGAATGTCATTGTAAGATACACCACCCTTGAATTTTGAAGATTGAGCAATAATGGCGAGCCGGATACATCGAGAGGTGTAAGTCCGGTTCTGAGAGAGGTCTGGGCAAACCTGTCATGGTAACTTGATAAGGCGGCTCTTTCCTACTCTACGACCTTTACCGAAACACCGCGACCATTGCTGAGAAATATTATGGCCACAAGATTTCGGTTATCGATCTCCGCAATCCCACTCGCAGCAGCGGCTACAATATGCTCTATCTCGTCAATAAATACATGGACGCATACAAGACCGAGGGCAAACTGGAGTATAAGGCGAAGTCCGAAAAATTCGCAAAAATAACCGCCAAGACAATAATCTCGGCGGACGGTGATGTTTCAAATATGGGTCAGAACGCCTTTTTTTACGAGGCGGCGGAGGGCTTGCTCACGGCTGTCATTCTGCTGATTGCGGAATTCTGCCCACCCGAAAAGCGGCACATCATCAGTGTGTTCAAGCTGATACAGGATTTGCTTGCGCCGTCAGGAACAAAAGGCGTATCGCGGTTTCAAATGCTGATCGATAAGCTGCCCGGTGAGCATAAGGCTCGGTGGTTCGCGGGCGCGGCACTCAATTCGTCAGATCAGGCTATGGCGAGCGTTATGTCGACTGCGCTGTCAAGGCTGAATTCGTTCATTGATTCGGAGCTCGAACAAATCCTCTGCTTTGACACCTCAATCGACGTGGAGGAATTCTGCAACCACAAATCCGCGATATACCTCGTCTTGCCCGAGGAGGACGCCACCAAGCATTTTTTGATTTCGCTGATTTTTCAGCAGCTCTACCGCGAGATACTTACCGTAGCCGACGAGAAAGGCGGTGCGCTTGATAAGCGCGTAATGTTCTACATGGACGAGGTGGGGACGCTGCCCAAGATTGACGGTCTGGAGATGATATTCTCCGCTTCGCGCTCCCGAAAGGTTTCCATTGTGGCTATAATCCAATCCCTTGCTCAATTTGAAAAAACCTACGGCAAAGAGGGTGCGGAAATTATCGTGGACAACTGCCAATGTACCCTGTTCGGAGCGTTCGCACCAAACTCCAAGACCGCCGAGGCGATGTCCCAGAACCTCGGCAAGCAGACCGTGCTCAGCGGAACGGTGACGCGATCAAGCGGCAGGGACGGCGCAAACCGTCAGCTACAGATGATTGAGCGCCCGCTGATGACGGTAGATGAACTGAAGTCCATGCCTAAAGGTCACTTTATCGTAATGAAAACGGGCTGTCACCCAATGAAAACACGGCTCAAGCTGTTCTTCAAGTGGGGGATACAATTTGAGGATGCATATTCCATTGAGGAAAAGGCTGAACGCAAGGTTCAGTATGCTGATAGCCGCGAAGTTGAAACGGCTGTGCTGGAGAGGTTTCCTCCGAAAGCGGAAATCTGCCACCCGCCGAAGCCCATTCCGATGGAATTTGTGGACGGCTTAGAAGAAATGGACGCGGAATCCGTCTCCAAAAAGCGTCCTCCCAGAACGAGAAAAAGTGCGACGTAGCACTTGAAAAACCGCATATTAAAATTTTTTTAAATGAAAAAGCAAGTACGACGCCCGTGCTTGCTTTTTTGTTTCGCAAAATCTTCAAATATGTGATCGCGGTCATACTGCGGTTTCGTGATATGCGCTATAATTTAAGCGTAGCCTATCTGCTTTATTATATCACATAAAACACTATTTGTAAAGCCCAAATTTGTAAAAATCTAATCTAATTTGCGGCTGAATTAATATTTCAGCCGTCAGACCAGGCGTCGGAAAGGAAACAAAAATGAGAAACGCAATGAACATTTACAAGAGAAAAGACGGTCGTTTCGAGGGACGAATTCCCCTCGGATATGACAACAACGGAAAAATCAAGTACAGATATCTGTACGCGAAAAGCCTTGCCGAGATAAAGGAAAAAATGCTTTATGCTTATTCCGATATGGGAAATTCCGAGCAGAGCGTTTGCGATAAAACCTTTAAAGAGCTGTGCGAGGAGTGGCTTGCGTCTGCGAAGCTGCGGGTCAAGCATTCCAGTTATTGCTGCTATGAAAAGCTGATAAACAAGCATATTATACCCTATTTATTTCGGGAATATCGGATACGGCGAACTCGGTACACCTATTATAAATGAGTTTTCGGAGCATAAGCTGAAATTCGGCAAGGTGAACGGCTTCGGTGGTCTATCGGCAAAAAGCGTTCACGATATCCTTGTGGTAATGCGTTCCGTGGCGAAGTATGCGGAGCGGGAATACGGTTACCGAAACCCTATGCGGAATATTTCCATGCCAAAATCCGAAAGCAAGGAAGCCGAGGTGTTCGACAAGGACGAGCGCTGCAGGTTACAGAATTATCTCCAAAGCAATCTCACCGAAAGCAATCTGGGGATACTGCTGACAATGTATTCAGGGCTTCGTATCGGGGAACTGTGTGCGCTGACATGGAAAGATATTGATTTTAAAAACGGCGTTGTCCGCGTTTCGAAAGCGCTCCAGCGTGTTCCCGACAAATCCGGTAAGGGCAAAACGACGATTGCCATTACCTCGCCTAAGAGTAAGACCTCGGTGAGAGATATTCCGGTTTCCGCATTTATTTTGGATATTCTGAAACAAAACGAACACTCCGGTTATATTCTTTCGGGAACCAACAAGCCCGTAGAGCCGCGCACTATGCAGAACCGCTTTAAGGCGGTTTTGAAAGACTGCGGCGTTCGCAGTGCTAACTTTCATCTGATCCGCCACACCTATGCTACCGCCTGCATCGAGAGCGGATTTGACGCCAAGACCGTGAGCGAGCTGCTCGGGCACTCAAATGTAAACATTACGCTCAACCGTTATGTTCATTCCTCTATGGAGATGAAGAAGAAATGCGTTGCCGGACTTAACCTTGTGGCGTAATCCTGTCAGCCGTCAACTTTGAAAATGTACGCCGCCTCAAACCGTATTTTACAGCCGAATTGTTGCGTTATTACCCGTATTTGAAGATTTTGCGAAAGCAAATCCTTACCTAAGTATTTTCTATTATACCGCATTTCACGGATATATGCATTGATTTTATAAGAAATATATGGTATAATGTAAGATACGGGGGTGAGGGTATGATAAGAATAGCAATCGTAGATGATGAGAATATGGTGTGCGGCGGCATTGAAACCATAGTTTTTCAATTGAGCAAAGACAACAATATTGAACTGGAAACAGAAGTCTATCTCTCCGGAAACGAATTTTGCGGCGCATTAAAGTCACGTGAATATTTTAATTTGATCTTACTTGATATTGAGATGGATAACGGGGATGGTATAAGTACCGGAAAATATCTGCGTGACGAGCTGCAGGATGATACCACACAAATCGTATATGTATCCGGAAAAGACGGGTATGATCGGCAGCTTTTTGAATTTCACCCCCTCGGTTTTATTGAAAAGCCCGTTTCATACGATAAATTAAACAAAATTTTAAAAAAATATTTAAAGATGTTTGGGGATGAAAATCAAATCTTTTCGTTTAAATCGGGACATGATAATCATTGGATTCATCTGAAGGATATTATGTATTTTGAAAGTCTTGACAGAAAAATCATCATCGTTGACAGCGAAAATAAACCTCATGAATTTTATGGAACTATGGACAACGTTTTTGATCAGATAAAGTCAAACGGTTTTATGATGATACATAAATCCTATATTATAAATTACCGATATGTTCGTGAGTTTCACTCAAGTGAAATAATTATGGACAACGGTAAGGCATTGCCCATATCCAAGCACAGGAAAAATGAAGTGCTTAAGTGGCAATTAAAAATGGAAACGGGAGGGAAAAACAATTATGAATGATTTTTATAACGTAATGTATATGATTATTCATGTTTTTGATATTGTGATCATGTATAAGCTGTTTGGAGTTTTTTTGGGGTCTAAACCGAAATCAAAAGCATTTGCGGCATTGTCATATTTATTGTATTATCTTGCAACCGGATTGATATATATTTTTGTCGATATAGCGTGTATCTCATTATGGGTAATTATTATAACAC
>CAMWLH010000166.1 GCA_947175045.1 uncultured Clostridia bacterium
CACTCCCGAAACGGTATTCGCGATTTTTTCCTTTACCACGGGAGCGGCAGCTCCGGGACAAACCACCGCAACCCCGCGTACCCTCGGGCATATCCTGCCCGTTTCAAGCGGCTCCTTGCCGCTGCCGGCGAGAACGATCTCCGTGCTGCTCGAGCTGCTTTTCGAGGAGGATTCCCCATTGTCGGAGGAGGTCGACTCGGACTGTGTTTCCTCTGCGAAGACCCGCGTTGTGGTGTTTTCGAGAGTTACCATTACCGTGACGCCGCCAACGCCGTCTATCTGCGATATCAGCTTTTCCAGCCGCTGCTCCAGCTCGCGTTCGATATCTCCCGCGCTTTCTGCGGCGACTGCGGGGGCTTGCTCCGCTTTTTCCCCGAAGGACAAGGTACTCAGAAACAGCAGCAGTATCACCGCCGTTCCCGCAATAATGATAATTTTCTTAGCCTTGTCGCTGCTCAGAAAATCCGTTATTTTTTTCAGTCCGACATCACCCCTTAGAAGCAAGACGGTAAGAAGCAAGAGGAATGAAATCCGCCTATTCTCTTACCGTAACCACGGCTTCGATATCCTCGTCAAGCTGTTCGGCGAGCAGCTTCGCCGCCGCTGCTGCCGCGCCGCGCTGATCCTCGCCTAAAACAAGCTTTACCTGTGATATATTTATGCTGTACAAACCCGAAATATTAACGATAACGTGAATTTCTTCGGGATAAATTCCGTTTTCATTCATCACCTTATACAGCTTGTCCGACATATCCTTGCATATCTTCTTTTGCAGGGATTTGTTTACCTCCCCCGAAAATCCTATGTAGTCCGAGTTTGCCCCGATCTCATATGCGTCCGCGTTAAGATTGAGCTCCGTACCCGTCAGCGCCGAGGCGCACGTCAGCAAAAACACGCACACTATCAGCAGCGATATCTGCTTTTCCGCCTTATTTTCGGGAACGAGCATACGGAACAGCGCCGCCGCTATTGCCGCTATGCATACCGTTGTCAAAAACTGCATTTTTTTACCTCCCGATCTTTAAAAATTTTCCCGTGGGCTAAGCGTTGATCTTTTTATTTTCCCGCAACAAGAAGAATTATCACCGCGAAGGTATTCAGCAGCAGAAAGCAAACCTGCACCGCGAGTATGATCGCCATTACCGACTCGCAGCTTTTGAACAGCTCCGAGAGCTCCTTTAATCCGAATATCTCGCTTGCGGAACGCGCGCACATCATCGACAGCTTGTAACAGCCTACCGTTATAAGCGTTGGCAGGATTATCGCCGCGGCGGCTATAATCCCGTATGTACCTATGCTGCCTTTGAGCAGCTCAAGGCTTCCCTGAACCGTATTTACCGCGTCGGAGATAGTCCCGCCCACGATGGGCACTCCCGAGGACACCATAAATTTCGCAGTCCTTATAAACGTATTGTCCGACGAAGCTGCGACCACGGTCTGCGCGGAGAGTATGCTCATAAACACCGTCATTATCAGCGTCAGACCCCACACCACGAACTTTTTTATTATCTCTCCCAGCTTTGCCAGGTTGAGCTGCGGGTGTATCGCTCCCGTTACCGAAAGCCCCATTATCGCCCCGCACATAGGAGCTAAAAAATTTACCGCAAGCTGCGAGAACAACTGCGTAGCCGCAAGCGAAGCGGCGTTCACCGCCGTTGCGGACAGAGCGTGTCCGAGCACTGCCGTGACCGCGGCAAATATGGGTATAAACACCAATATAAAATTAGCCGCGCCGCTTAACATTGTCAGCGTTTCGTTGAGCACATCCCAGACCGCCGTGACGGCTATTCCCGCGCCCGCCAGAACTCCCACCACTGAGAAAACTCCCTGAAGGCTGCTGCTCCCCGTATCCGCTATCGAATTTGCCATAGCGCAAAGCAGGACGACTCCGCACAGCGACACAAGCAGCTTTAGCGGCTTCACCGCCCGCTCCTTCACCATATCCCATATAAACGTAAGAACTCCCGTGAAGCTCCAGGATAGCGCTCCGCCGTTTTCGGGAGTGATCCCGCCCTCCTCCAGCAGTTCCGCCGCCGTTTCGGGCACTGCCGCTTCAAGCTGCTCCCGCCCGTAGTCGAACCCGTCCTGCGCCGCTTCCGCAAAGGCGCTCCCACCGATTATTATCCACAGCAGCAGCGCCGCCGCAATTGAAACTATCCGTCGCATTTTTATCTCCTGATTTTTTATTTGTTTTCACACTTATTGAAATTCCCCTGCGTGGGCGTTATGTTGATCCGAAGCTGTTTTCAATTCCCCAAAAGCCTTGTTACCAGTTCCGCAAGGCTGGTGAACACGGGCAGCGATACCACCAGAACGGCGGCTCGTCCCGCAAGCTCCAGCTTTGCGGCGATGGCTCCCTCGCCCGCGTCGCGGCAGCAGTCCGCGGAGAACTGCGTTATATAGCATACCGCCAGAGCTTTCAGCAGCACCCGCGCGAACTCATTGTCTATTCCCGCTGCCTGTGTGAGAGTATTTAAAGCTTCTATCGAGGGAGCCAGCATTGACATGACCGCGCCCAGAATGATTACCCCGCAGGCTATCCCTATCCCCAAAGCCGCCTCGGGCTTGTACTGCCTTACGACAATGCAAAGCACCGCGGATATTATAGCTGTTCCCGCAAGTGATACAATGTTCATTTTATCTCCTGATTTTAAAAAATTTTTTGCGACCCGCTCGAGTAACACTCCGCTTCGCTCCGTGCCACTCAGGCTCCCGCAAAAAATTTCCCGCGTGGGCTGAATGCTGCTTTAACCCTGTTACCAAAGCCCAAACACGTTTTTTATAGTATCAAACAGATCCTCTATCGCGGGAATTATCATCATCAGCACTATTATCAGCCCCGCCACGGTCAGCATCATAGCCTGCTCGTCGTGGTCGGTCTTTTTGAGTATCAGGTTGAGCACCGCCACGATTATTCCCACTGCGGCTATCTTAAAGATCAGATCAAGTTCCATCGCATACCGTCCTATATTATCAGCACCGCCGCTCCGATACCGCAGAGAGCTCCCACCGAGCGGAACAGCTTTCCCTTTTTGGCGGATTCCTCGGCGGCGTGTTTTCTGAGCAAGCTCAGCTTTTCGGAATGAAGCTCTATCAGCGACAGTTGTCCGCTTATGTCGCTCGTTCCAAGCGAGCGACCCAGCGAAATCAGCAGCTCCCTTTCCTCCTCATGACAGCAGGGGAGGACCGAGAGCCGTTCGCATGCCTGCTCCCAGGCGGATTTTATATCGCTGCTGCCGCGGCATTCCCTCAGTATATCCGCGAAGCAGCCCTCCGCTTTTTCGCACAGAATATCCAGCGTCGGCGCGGCAAAGCGTATTTCTATCTCAAATTCCCCCAGCATTCTTGAAAGCTCCTCCAGCAGAGCCGTCCTGCGTTTCAGCAGCAGGCTTTGTCTTGTTCCCCATGCCAGACAGATCAAAAATGCCGTCAAAGCAAGTATGATCCTCATCTAAATACCCTCCGAACGGTAAACCTCCGTCAGCCGCCCCTTTGTACCGATGACCGCGGTGTATTCAAACATGGGAAGAAGCTCGGCGATACCGCTCCGTCGCCTAAGCTCCTCAATGCTTCCCGAATGTGCGGAGGCTATCAGCTTCACCCCGCAGAAAAGGCACTGCTCCACCGCCTTGTGATCGCGCCCTATCTCGTCGCAGACAATTATTTCGGGGCTCATTGAGCGCAGCGCGAGAAGTATTCCCTCGGATTTCGGGCAGCCGCACAGAACGTCTGTGTGCTGCCCTATATCCAGCGTAGGAGTTCCCTTGACGCAGGCGGAGAGCTCGTTTCGGCTGTCTATCAGCGTTACCTTGTATCGCTCTCCAAGAATACGCGTCAGATCGCGCAGCAGAGTGGTTTTGCCGCACATGGGCTTTCCCGCCAGCAGCAGGGAATGAGGGCTGTCAAATATTCTGCCGTAAAGCTCCTCGGCACAGCCCTTTACCTGCCTTGCGAGCCTGAGATTAAGCGAGGATATATCCCGCAGGGTCTCTATCTTCCCGTTTTTCATGACTGCCGTTCCGCATATGCCCACGCGGTGACCGCCGTCCAGGGTCACATATCCTTCGGCGATCTCATTGGTGTAGCTGTGCACCGAGTAACGGCAAAGCTCCAGAAAGCAGTTTGAGATATCTTCTGCGCTGAACGGCTCGGAGCAGATATACATTTCGCCCTCAGCGGTCACCGCTGCGGCTCTCCGCCCCGCTCTTAAACGTATCTCCGCGAGATCGCCCCGTATTCCCGTGAGCCGTATTTTTGCCGCTGCCGTTTTCAGCGGTATTTCCTGTCCTTTTACTGTGATCATACAGCGCTCCTTTCGGGGTGAGCTTTTTGTCCCCCCCATTTTGCGGTAGTAAATCTTATGCTGGGATTGTCCGAAATAGAACGATACACAGCAGCTCAATATCGTCACGGTGAATTTGTTTGGATAAACCTCTATATGCAGACAAAATTTTTATATACTGATGAAAATTTAATAAACTACTTGACAAATCCTGCGTTCACTGGTATAATATAAACGTGAACGTTCACTTCGCCGAAGCGCCGTGAACATATGCCGAAACGCCCGCCCCTTAGGGTGCGGAATATAAGGAGAGCTGACCCATGAAAATGAACGAAAAAATTGAGATCATGCTGGGGCGCAAAAGAATGAGAAAAACCGACTTCGCGGAAAGTATCGGTGTTACCTACCGCGCCTTTGCCAACTACATGAACGGCAGCCGCACTCCCCGCGCGGCAACGCTGGACAAAATGGCGCAGCAGCTTGGGCTGAGCACGGAGTTTCTCACCAACGATAACGAGGAGCTGGAGCTTACAATAGAGGAGCGCTTCATAAAAAGGGTGTGCGCGGGCAACGCTACCTCCGAGGCGGTGCAGTTTCTGACTCAGTCCCGAGGATTGTTCGCGGGAAACGATTTGTCCGACGAGGACAAGGAATATCTGCTCAAGGCGCTGATAGATATATATGAGGATGCGCGCAGCAATAAAACGGGAGAAAAGTAATGCAGCATATTTTAGACCTTGCACACAGCGTGAATGAGGAATACGGCGGAAGAAATATTTTCGAGACCGCAGAGAACTCGGGCGCGAATGTGTGGTATCGCTTTCTGGGCGGACTTAAGGGCTTTTATATGTGCGAACTCGGAAAGAGGTACATCATTATAAACGATTCCTTCGACAAAATGACGCAGACCGTGGTGTGCGCTCACGAACTGGGGCATGATATGCTCCACAGGGAGCTTTCGGCGGAGGGGATACGGGATAATACTCTTTTTCTTGCGGGAAACAAAACTGAGCGCGAGGCGAATATTTTTGCGGCGGAAATTCTTATCGCCGACGAGGAAATATTATCGGAAATGGAATATTGCCAAACCCTTGAAGCACTTTCTTATTCGCTTGGGTATATGCCTGAGCTTGTCGCGTATAAGCTGGAGATACTGAATTATCTGGGGTATGGGTTTAATC
>CAMWLH010000167.1 GCA_947175045.1 uncultured Clostridia bacterium
GTTCATGGTATAGCAGTTAAGCCCCAATTCGTCCCAGACGTAATTTACACGGTTGGTGACCATTCCCTCTCCGTGCATTTTTTCCAAAAACTCTATGTCCTTTTCATCTGTTTTGAATTTTATCACGCGGGGAGTTCCCAGAACCTCGATAAGGGGATCAATATGCATAGGGACTTCAAAATTCCTGCCGTTTACGGTTATATATTTCTCGGTTATATCAATAGTGCAGCTTGAGTCGTTCCGCACAACGCCCTTTTTCTTAAAAAGTCCGAACATTAAAATACAACTCCCTCGTCGCTCGCGATAGTTTCGCCGATAATATACGCCTTCTCGCCGTTCTCCGCGAGAATATCAACGGTCTTTTGAGCGTCCGCCCCGTCTACGACCAGTGTCATGCCGATACCCATATTGAAAGTATTGTACATATCGTGCTCGGGAATATTGCCCTGTTCCTGCATGAGCTTGAATATCGCGGGAACCTCGTAGGAATTCTTGTCGATCTTCGCAGAGATACCCTCGGGCAGAGCGCGGGGAATATTCTCATAAAAGCCGCCGCCCGTAATGTGGGAGATACCCTTGACATGCACCTTGGAAATAACGTCCAGCACCGCCTTGACGTAAATCCTCGTGGGAGCGAGCAGCGCGTCGCCGAGAGACGTTCCCAGCTCGGGATAAAAGGTCTTTAAATTCTGGTCGTTGACATTGAATATCTTTCTTACCAGCGAGAAGCCGTTGGAATGCACTCCGCTCGAAGCGATACCGACGATAGCGTCCCCTGCCTTTATTCCTGACGGATCGATGATTTTTTCCCTGTCAACTATACCCGTGCTGTAACCCGCGATGTCGTACTCGTCCTCCGCCATCATTCCGGGGTGCTCCGCGGTCTCGCCGCCCACAAGAGCGCAGCCCGCCTGCACGCAGCCCTCCGCAACGCCCTTGACTATCTCAGCTACCTTTTCGGGGATATTCTTTCCGATAGCGATATAATCCAGGAAAAACAGCGGCTTTGCTCCGCAGCAGATTATATCGTTCACGCACATCGCCACGCAGTCGATACCGATGGTATCATGCCTGTCCATCAGCATCGCGAGCTTCAGCTTTGTGCCCACGCCGTCCGTGCCGCTTACCAGCACGGGCTCCTTCATTCCCGTAAGGTCGGGAGCGAACAGCCCTCCGAAGCCGCCTATGCCCGAAACGCAGCCCGCGGTCTCAGTGCGCTTGATATGCTCCTTCATCAGTTTTACCGACTCATACCCCGCGGTAACGTCAACGCCTGCCGCCTTGTAACTGTCACTGTAACTTTTCATAATTTCCTCCATATAAGACATAAAAGGTCAGAGGCAAGAAGAAAGAGCCGACGCGTGTTCCGCGCGATTTGATAATTCGCCGCGAAGCGGCACAAATTCTTACTTCTTACCTCTTAACGCTAAATCATTCTTCGATCTTCATTTCAAATTTGTCCTTGGGTATCTCGTCGGGAACTTCTATCGGGTATTTGCCCGTAAAGCAGCCTCGGCAGAATCCGCAGTTCGCGTCCTCGGCTATCCTGAGGACTGCGTCGGTACTTAAAAAACCCAGAGAATCCACGCCGATTATCTCCGCTATCTCGGGAACGGTGTGCTTATTGGCTATGAGGTTCTCCTTACTGTCAACGTCCGTGCCGAAGTAGCACTCGCTGATGAACGTCGGCGCGGAGAACCGCATATGTATCTCCTTTGCGCCCGCGCTTCTAAGCAGCTTTACCACCTTGGCGGAGGTAGTCCCTCTTACCATGGAATCGTCCACCACCACGACGCGCTTTCCGCGCACCGTTTCGTCCACAACATTCAGCTTTATGTTGACAGAGTTTTCCCTCATGCTCTGGGTCGGCTGGATAAATGTCCTCCCGATATAGCGGTTCTTGACAAAGCCCACGCCGTAGGGTATCCCGCTCTCCTGCGAGAAGCCCAGCGCGGCGTCAAGACCGCTGTCGGGGCAGCCTATGACAACATCAGCGTCACAGGGGTGCTCCTGCGCCAGGAATCTGCCCGCTCTGAGACGGGCCTTATGCACGCTGCACCCTTCTATCACCGAGTCGGGGCGCGCGAAATAAATAAACTCAAACACGCACATAGAGCTTTTTCCGCCACAGTGAGTCTTTATGCTCTCTATCCCGTTCTCGTCGATAACGACTATCTCCCCCGGCTCGATATCGCGCAGGAACTTAGCTCCCACGCTGTCAAGAGCGCATGTTTCGCTTGCCACAACATAGCCCTCACCGTTGGGAAGCTCGCCCAGACACAGCGGGCGGAAGCCCTGCGGATCGCGGGCGGCTATCAGCTTTTTCGGCGACATAACGCACATTGAGTACGCGCCCTTTATGCGCTCCATAGCGCGCTCCACCGCCTCCTGGATAGAGCGGCTGGTAAGGCGCGCGCGGGTTATCTCGTAGGAGATGACCTCCGTATCGCTGGTACTGTGGAAGATAGCGCCGTTCAGCTCAAACTCCCGCCGCAAA
Source organism: uncultured Clostridia bacterium (assembly GCA_947175045.1). Classification (GTDB taxonomy): domain Bacteria; phylum Bacillota; class Clostridia; order Oscillospirales; family Ruminococcaceae; genus CAG-115. The sequence goes on from CAMWLH010000167.1 coordinate 2,498, forward strand.
TCAAGCGCGTTTATGAGATTTCCGTTATGCGCGATGGCGAGCGCGCCCTTCATATGCCTTACCACCATGGGCTGGCAGTTGGCGGCGTTCACGTTTCCCGTGGTGGAGTAGCGGACGTGCCCGACAGCTATCCGCCCCGGCTCAAATTCGCTGAGAACCCGCTCGGTGAACACCTCGTTCACAAGCCCTATTCCCTTGTGCTGCCGGAAAACGCCGCGGTCGTTCACCACTATGCCGCAGCTTTCCTGCCCTCTGTGCTGGAGAGCGTACAGCCCAAAATACGTTAAATTCGCAACGTTGGTCGGCTGATTCGTATAGATACCGAATACGCCGCATTCCTCATGTATATTATCGAACATGGAAAACCCTTTCTTTTTGGTGCGGTCTGCGCGGAATTATCCGAAAATCCTGCGCATCATTTCGTTGTATGCGTCCTCTACGCCGCCCATATCACGGCGGAATCTGTCCTTGTCCAGCTTCTCATGAGTTGTGCTGTCCCAGAAGCGGCAGGTATCGGGGGATATCTCGTCCGCAAGCACTATCTGCCCGTGGAAGCGCCCGAACTCGATTTTGAAATCGATAAGGTCAACGTTAACATCCTTAAAGAATTTCAGCATGAACTCGTTCACCTTGAACGCGTATTCAGATATGGTATCAATTTCTTCTTTTGTTGCAAGGTCAAGTGCCAGCGCGTAGTAATCGTTGATGAACGGGTCGCCGAGGTCGTCGTTCTTGTAGCTGAACTCCAGCGTCGGGCAGGAGAGCTTTCTTCCCTCCTCAATGCCGAGCTTCTTGGAGAAGCTGCCCGCGGCAACGTTTCTTACAATAACCTCAAGCGGAACTATCTCAACTCTTTTAACCAGAGTTTCGCGGTCGGAAAGCTCCTCAACATAATGGGTGGGAACGCCCTCCTTTTCCAGCAGCTTGAACATGAAGTTTGTCATCTTGTTGTTGATTACGCCCTTGCCGCTGATAGTACCTTTCTTCTCGCCGTTGAAAGCGGTCGCGTCGTCCTTGTAATCAACGATTACCAGATCGGGGTCGGTGGTCGCGTAGACCTTCTTTGCCTTACCCTCGTACAGCTGTTCTGTCTTTGTTGCGTTTGCCATTTTAAAATCCTCCGTCATATTTTTTCGGCTGCCGTGAGGGTCGACCCTCCGACGGCAATTTAGTTTTTAAATGTATTTAATAAACCGGATTTTACGGTTTATAGTTTATCAAACGGGAAAATCTCCCACATTCGCTCCGCGGAAAGCTTAACGCCCTCCGCCGTCTTGGTTTCCAGCAATACGCGGCAGTTATGCTGCTCCGCAAGCTTCAGATACCTTTCAATATCAAGCGTTCCGTCTCCTATCGGCAAGTGGTCGCCGCGCTCCGCACTGTAATCGTGAAGATGCATATGACACAGTCTGTCAAGGCTGCGCTCGATAAAGGGAAATTGCTGAAATCCGTGCGCCGCGTCGTGTCCCGTATCAAAGGTAAGACCGAAAACGGGACTTTGCAGCAGGATACCAATACCCTCGCCGACAAAATCAACCATAAAAGAGCGCGTGTTCTCAACGGTTATTTTAATGTCCGAATCACCTATTGCCTCTGTGCATACGTCGCGGAAAGCGGTCAGCTTGCGCCTGAACTCCTCAGGGTATTCATCGTACACACAGACCTTTCTGTCCGGAAGCGTGATAAAGTCGCCCTGAGGAAAGTGCATATTCAAAACAGGTATCGACAGCTTTTTGGCAATGTCAACAGTATCCAGAACCGTTTCCGTATATGCTGCCGCCGCCCTGTCGTTTATCTCCCATGGGTTAAGAGCTCCCTCAAAATGCATCGTGTAGTAGATGCCGTATTTTTCGGCGATTTCCGCAAAGCGGTCAACGTTGATACGCTCCGGCTGATATTCGGGAAAGTCCATACTGACCTCAACGAACTGAAGCCCAAGTGAACGGCAATGTTCAGCACACTCTTCAAGAGTCTTTCCGATAAAAGTCGGCATTCCGAAATCCATTGTTTCACTCCTTATCCCTAATACGTTTCCTTAATGGCTATCAGCGTATCCATGCAGTGCTTGTGCGGTACTCCGCTGCTGCTGCAGTCGAAAATCACCTCTTCGCACCGCTCGAACCGCCAGTCGTGATAATGCCCGAAAAGCTCTCCCGACCGCCAGTTTTTGCGGAGCCCGGTATCATTATCGGGCGGGCGCGGAATAAAGGGCTTTTCCACAAATACGTTAAGCGCGTTCACACCGCCCAATGAGGTATGCGCCTGCCAGTTGCCCAGCACCTCGCCGCGCAGCTCTTCGGGCACATAATACAGCACTCCCGAACAGTATATCACGTCAAAATCCTTTTCAAGACGATAATCCATGATATCCGCGCGGAAAAAATCAATATCCACGCCGTGGAGCTCCGCAAGGCGCTTCGCCTTTTCAACTCCCGAATCCGTGATATCAAACGCGCTCACCTTATAGCCGTTCTTTGCAAAGAACACAGCGTCCTTGCCCTCGCCGCAGCCCGCGTCAAGCAGTCTGAGCGGTCGCGTGGGCGGAAGCAGCTTCAACACCTCGAAGCACATAAAGGACGGCTTAACACCCCAATAGTACTCCTTTTCCCTGTAACGCTCCTCGTAGTGAGCCGACGTCCGCTTCTCCGCCGCGTAGCCCAGCAGCGCGTCGATGCTTGTACCGAGCGTTTCCGCCAGCGACGGCAGCAGCGAGATATCGGGAGCCGTCACATCGTTCTCCCACTTGCTCACCGCCTGGTAGGAAATGCCGAGCTTTCCAGCAAGCTCCTCCTGAGTAAATCCGCCGCGCGTTCTCAGCGCCCTGATGTTTTTGCCGATCGTGTTCATCCGATCACTCCTTTCCGTAAAAATCATACCACAAAATACACTTTGTGACAATAACCTGTTTTTACAGTCGGGAGCGTTTCTCAACCCGCGGTTGAGTTAAAGCGATAT
>CAMWLH010000168.1 GCA_947175045.1 uncultured Clostridia bacterium
GATATACAGAAAACCGAAAATTCGGGAGATAGACCGCAGTCTGTTCCGCGGATTTATAAGGCGGCAGGTCGTTACGGACTGTTGGCGGCGCGAGGGCGATAAATGGGTGATAAAAAGCGACCCTTTTATTGATGACTGGAGCGAGGAGGACTACGCGTTTCTGATTACCTGCCTTAAAAACACGCTCTCAAGCGGCGGCTTTGTTTACGGAGCGTTTGAACAAAACGTGCTCAAAGGCTTTGTTTCGGTTGAACCGAAGCTTATGGTGGGCGGCTATCTCGACCTTTCCAGCATTCACGTTTCGGAGGATATGCGCGGTCAGGGTATCGGGAAAGCTCTTTTCCGCGCGGCTGCCGACTGGGCAAAAGCGCACGGCGCAAAGCGGCTGTATATCTCCTCCCACTCCGCGGCGGAAAGTCAGGCGTTTTATAAAGCGATGGGCTGCGTGGACGCCGAGATATGCAATAAGGAGCATTCCGAAGCCGAGCCGTTTGACCGCCAGCTTGAATATAAGCTAAAGTAAGGGATTTCGCGCGTTTTTTACCGAAGCGCGTTATAATCGGTTTAAAATATATCATTATAATATAAGGCAGACACATGGTTTAATAAAAAATTTTTAATAAGGAGAATCGTTATGAAAAAAATCACAGGCACTTTCCCCAGCAGCACCGGGCTTTGCGACATTCGCTTTTATTTTTATGTTCCCGAAAAGCCCAAGGCGCTGCTTATGCTGTCGCATGGTATGTGCGAATATATCGAGCGCTATAAGGATTTCGCGCGTTTCCTCTGCGACAACGACATTATATTGTGCGGAAACGACCATATCGGGCACGGAAACTCCATAAAAAGCGACGATATGCTGGGTTACTTCGGCTCTGAAAAGGGCTATATCAATATGGTGCGCGATCTGCACCGCATGAAAACGGTTGCGGAAAAGCTCTACCCGAATATCCCGCATTTCCTTATGGGACACAGCATGGGCAGCTTTCTCGCGAGAATTTACTTCTCGAAATACGGCGACCGCTGGAGCGGAGCTATATTTATGGGAACAGGCGGCGGCATAGTGGGCTCCGCGCCGCTGCGCCGCGTGATGGAAACCATATCGCGCAACCATGGCGACCTGTATCGTCACAAATTCGGCACACGGGTGGTTTTCGGAATGTTCAACCTGCGCACGGAGAACCGCCGCACTCCCAACGACTGGCTGTCGCGCGACGATGAAAACGTTGATAAATTCTGCGCCGACCCCAAGTGCAATTTCACCTTTACCATAGCGGGCTATAAGGACCTGCTTAACGCGCTGCTGTGCAGCAACAGCGCTCCCGTGATCGAAAATACCCCCACGGACACTCCCATACTGTTCCTGAGCGGCGGAATGGACCCTATCGGGGAATACGGGCAGGGAGTGCGCACCGCCTGCATGAAGTATATGGAGCACGGCTGCGACGTGAATATCCGCATTTACCGCGAGGCGCGGCACGAGCTTATCTTCGAGCTTAACCGCGAGGAGGTAATGAACGATATTCTGGAGTTCCTCATCAAAAGGATATAATACTAATTCACAATCTCCGTACAGACATCTTTGCAAAAATCCCAAACCTATCGCTGCGACGAGTTTCCTTGCGCTATGCTTGGTCTTTTCGCAAATCTTGTCTATACCGCGATCGTGAATTAGTATAAAGCGGACAGGGAAGGAACGGAGAAAATGACATATAACGAATTTCTGGCGGGAATTGGCGAATATCGGGAGCTGTTTGAAAAGGGCTTGAAAAAACAGGCTAACAAGCTGCTATTCAAATTCGCGGAGGAATTCAAGGCGAACGTTCCACGGGAGCAGGCGGACGGGATATTGTTCCTCTTCTGCCGCGAATATTTTGACCAAAAAGCGCTGCCGTCCGCGTTGACTCACGATCAGCTCCCGTTTCAGCTTACGGGGCTGCTCAACGACTACCTCAACCGCGAATGCTCCAAGGAGAAAATGCCGCAGATGCGGTGGGCGTTTCAGCTTTACGGGAGATACTATAATCCCCACGATCCCCAAAACGAGCACGACCCCTTTGACATACTGAAAAAAGCCTACGAGCACCCCGAGTGCGATCAGGAAACCGTCGACCTATATTTCAACGAGCAGGTGGAATGGCTTTACTGGGGAGCGCACCACTTTCCCGATGGCTGTATCATTTCCCGCGAGTCATACCGCGAGACTGTTGCGACCGCCGAGAAGATTCTCTCGGAGAAAACGGTCGACCCCGCGCTTGTAGGAGCGTTCAACTATTATGTGCGGCTCTACGAGCTGTTTTATGAATGGTCGGACGGCGGGCGCGAGGGGGATTTCGGGGAGCTCTGCGAAAGGTCGGGGCTGGAGTTTCACGCGGTCAGGGCTTTTTACTACAAAAAATAAGGAGAACATAAAGATGATCAAACATATCGTAATGTGGAAATTCAAGGAGGGAGAGCGGGACAATATGCTGCTGTTCCGCGACAGGCTGCTGGCGCTAAAAGGGCAGATACCCGAAATACGCGCTATGGAGGTTGGTATAAACATGAACCCCTCCGACCGAAGCTATGACGCGGTGCTTGTGTCTGAATTCGACAGTATGGAAGCGCTGAACTGCTACAGCACCAACCCTCTCCATGTGGCTGTGTCGGATTTCTGCAAGACTATCCGCACCGCCTCGGCAAGCGTTGACTATGAGTTCTGAACGGGTCGTACACGAGTTCCCGCCCGTGTACAACGGCGATTCGCGGGTGCTGATACTGGGAACAATACCATCGCCGAAATCACGGGAGCACGGATTTTACTATATGCACCCTCAAAACCGCTTCTGGAAAATGCTGTGCGCCGTTCTGGGGGAGAATATCCCCGAGGACGTCAACGGCAGGCGCGTGCTGTGCCTGAAGCACGGCATAGCCCTGTGGGACGTGTTGGAAAGCTGCGACATAACGGGCGCGGAGGACAGCTCCATCAAAAACGCCAAGCCGAATGATTTGCGGCTTATTCTTGATAGCTGTCCGATAAAGGCAGTGTTTACAACGGGAAAAAAGGCGCACGCTCTGTACGGCAAATACTTTCCTGATCTGCCCGAGGATATCTGTCTGCCCTCCACCAGCCCCGCCAACCGCACCATAACCGAGACGGAAATGCTGGAGGAATACCGCAGGATAGCTCAATATTTAAACTAAAGAAATGCGGTATCAAGTGAAAACGCTTGATACCGCAATAATTTTTTGTTGAGAATTACTCCGCCGTTAGTCGGTTGTACGTTCGGACTGCATTATACCGCTGTATTTACGTCCTCCGGGTCAATCGTTATTCGCTCATATATGTTTCCGTCCTCAGCGGTATATTCCGTTATTGTGCCGATTTCCTCGCCTTTGTCGATTATATAGCCGATATCGCCGAGTTCGTCTGCACCAACCTCTACGGCGGCTTCATCAAAATATGCGTCGACTACCGCGCCGACCTCGGCGCTCTCGGGCAGTTCAAGCCAGATACGCTCGTATGTGTTTCCGTCCTCGGCAGTGTATTCGGTTACTCTTCCTGTCACCTCTACTCCGCCTACCCAAAGGCTGAACGTTCTGACGATACCGTCAATGACCGCGCCGTCGGTAGCGGCGTTAGCGGTAACAACGGACACAGCTCCCGTTGCGGCGATAGCCGCCGCTATTATCAAAGGCTTTACGGAAAAATGTTTCATGTTTTTGTCCTCCTCTATCCGCGACAAAACAGCGGTCTTGATATCCTCGGTGCTTCTGTCTGCTGTCTGTTCCTCGTCAAAGCATTTTTTCAGCAATTCTTCAAGCATGATCAAAACCTCTTTTCGTCAGATAATCTTTTAGCTTGTTTCGTGTTCTGGAGAGGGCGGAGCGCACCGTGCTCTCGGAAAGCTCCATTTTGCGCGCTATTTCGGGCGTGCGTTCGCCGTAGAAGTAATACCTCGCGAACATCTCGCTTTCTCTTTCGGAGAGCGTTGAAAGCCCCTCGTCAAGACAGCGTATCATCTCGCGGAGCTGCGCCGTTTCCTCGATACGGAATCCGCTCGGTATGTCAAGCTCCGAGATATCCTCAAACGGCGGCTTTTCGGATTTGAAATGATCCTTTACGGCGTTTCTCGCTATCGCGGAAAGATATGAACGGAATCCGACCCCCGCGTCAAGATTTTCCCTATGCTGCCAGAGCGAAAAGAAAACGTCCGAGCAAAGCTCGTCTATATCCTGCTCGGGAAGCGTTCCGCGCGAAAAGTTGCGTATAACAGTGCGGACATATCCCGTATAGCAGTCCATTATTTCCTTTAAAGCCGCCGTGTCGCCCCTTTTCAGCTTTACGGCGAGCGTTCTTTCCTTTGTCATAGTGTCCAGACCTCCGAAGAAATGCTGCGCAGCAATCTTTTTTGCCCTCTCACTTATATATACGACGATTTTTCGGAAACGCTGCAAAATAAACGAAAAAAATCCTCCCCGCGCAAATTCGCCGCGGGGAGGATAATACTATAGCCTGTATAAAAATGTTGACCTAAAGCCGGTTATTTGAAAAAATTTCAAAATTTTCGCACTCACGCTCCGCTTCGCTCTGCGCGGCTGCGAAAACCGTACACATTTGCCATTCGGCAAATGTGTACTTTTTGAAATTTCATGCGCCGACATTGCGTTGTCCATAGGCTTTTTTTACAGGCTGAATACTAATTTACAATCGCCGTATAGACAAGATGACAAGATTATAAATCAGTATAAGTTTTATTCCGAGAACACCACGATCCCCGACTCCTCAAAAGCTCGCTTGACCTCCGCAAAGGTGCTGCCCGAAAATCCGCTGCCCTTGATAAGAACCGCGTATTTCTGCCCAGGGTATATGCCGTTCATTTTACCGATAAACGACTTCGCCTCAACATATGCGTTGGTATTGTTTTCTGTTGAATAGTCTATCAGCAGCGTAAGATTTTTCAGTTTTTCCTTATCGCCCGCAAGCTCCGCGTCAGTGGAAAGCTTTTCCGTTTCAAAAAGCCCCGCGCCCATCTCGGGGAGTATCTCCGCGCCGTTCTTCTCCGCCGCCCTTCTTGCGCTTTCGACTACCCGCCACAGCGCGGTCAGGCGCTTTGAGGTATCTCCGATATCCGCAAGCAGAGAATAATCCACGGAATTGAAATTCGGGAATTTCGTATTGGTAAGGATAATCGTTTTAAAGCCCGCAGCGGAAAGCTCCTCGGTTATTTCCCCGATAAAATCGGAGGTTTCCTTATTGAACGGCGTAAGCCATGTTTTTCCGCCGTTTTCCGCATAATTGTCCAGCCAAGTCCAGCCCTCTGTTGCCGTGAATTTTATTCCCTCAACACTGCTTGGGCTGATATGAACAATAAGGGTTTTTACCCTGTGTCTTATACACATCGCCGGCCCCACTCAACTGCAATACAAGGCTTTGGCCGGATTATGATTGAAAAAAAAA
>CAMWLH010000169.1 GCA_947175045.1 uncultured Clostridia bacterium
CGGCTGGGGCTACGGCAGCTCCGTTTCCAGCGAGGAGGAGTTTCTGGAGCGCTTTTCGTCGCTTATAAAAGCGGTGGAGGCTATGGATATCAGCGGCTATTGCTACACGCAGCTAACCGACGTCGAGCAGGAAACGAACGGGCTTCTGACCGCGGAGCGTGTTCCCAAGGTAAGCGTTGAGAAAATCAGAAAGATAGTGTCGGGTTAAAATTTTTTGGGGCGCACTCCCGTTTTTTGCAGGAATACGTTTGAAAAATAATGCTCGTCCGCGAAATTCAGCTTGTATGCTATTTCCTTTATCGTCAGCGAGGTGTTTCGGAGCAGCAGCTTTGCCGTTTCGATTTTCCGCGAGAGAACATAATCGTAAATTGACGTGCCATAGCTTTGCTTAAATACCCTGCTTGCCTGCGGCGGGGAGAGGTTTACATGGGCGGATATCCGCCTGACGCTGAGCCGTTCGAAAATATTGTGGTCGATAAACGACTTTATTTTTCGGGCGGTTTCGCTGATATTGAATTCGCCCCGCGACCTCAGCCGTTCCGATATTTTTATCAGCAGCTTGTGAAATACCGGCGAGCAGAGCGCGAAGACCTCTTCGTCGGGAAGCTCCTTGTTTTCGCAGATATTGAGAAATTCCCCGAATATCGGATAAGCGTCGAGCTCCTTTACAAGCAGCACGCCCGTTATCCCATAGATATGTATAAGCTCATCGCACAGCGGACCGCTGACGTTAAACCATATCTTTTCAAAGGGATCGTCGGGCAGCGCGCGGTAATCGTGGTCCGCGCCCTTCGGGAGAATATAAACGTCCCCCCTGCGCGGATAGACCGTACTGCCGTTGACCGTGACCTCGCCCTCTCCCGATATCACATATTCAAAGCAATGAATGTGAGAGCTTCCGCGGACTATGTGATATTTGGGATCGGGATACGTTATTCCCGTCATTTCTATGGAAAAAGGCGTATTCTCATCCAAAAAGCTTTCACCAAATGATATGATATGTTCCATGACTGTTTCCTTTCAGTATGAATTGTCATTCCGGCATTTTTCGATATCGGTACGGAGTAACCGAAAACACCTTTTTAAACTCGCGGATAAAATAGCTGACATTTGAAAAACCGCACTCCGAAGCAACCTCAATAAGGCTTATATCGGTATTCGACAACAATTTTTTCGCTGCATTCAGCCGATACATTATCAGATATTCAAACGGAGTTTTTCCTGTGTACTCCTTAAAGAGCCGCTGGAAATACGGTATGCTGTAGCCCGATAATCCCGCCAGCTCGTCGGCGGATATTTTATTCATATAATTTATGTGGATAAATTCAAGAGCGCGCTTTATATTTTCAAAGCTTGCCGTTATCGGTTCGTACTCCTCATACCACCATTCCTCTATGATCGAGGAATAGACCCGTATAAGCTGCTGCTTGACGTTCAGCTCATAGCCGTACTCGCGCTTTTCCATAAGGTCGCATATATCCGCGATACGTTTGATAAATGCGCGTTCTGCTGGCGTATCTCCCCCATAAAAGCTTTTCGGCGGCTTTGATGCGCTGAAATAACGGCTGCACACGTCCTCCGCGGGAAACAGATACGAACGGTCGATCACCAGCGCGCGGAATGATATTTCCTGCTTTTCTTCAAGCATCATATAATGAAGCTTTCGACCCTCGCAGAAAGCGCACTGTCCCGCGTCGAGCCGTATTGACCTGCCGTTGATATTATATTCCGCGCTGCCCTTGACCATATAAATGAATTCGTCCTCATTATGCCATTGATACGGTATAAACCACTGCGAATTGTACATCGCGACGGGAAAACCGTCCGTGCCGTGTTTCTTATTTTCCTTTAGATCGGATATATTCATATAACCCCCTAGTATGTTATAATGATATTTTTTGTTGTTATTGTGCAAGAAGCTTTTAAAAAAATATGCTATAATATCATTATACATCATCATATGCTGTCTGTCAATACCGACAGCGCAAAAAAGGAGAGTGTCATATGAGTATTGAGATTATCAATAATACCATCTGCCTTACAAGGCAAGGAGAAACGGTAAAAATATGCGCCTGCGGACACAATTGCATACGCTTTCAGTCGTCGCCGAACTGCAAAATAACCGACAGCGACAGGACGCTTATGCCGCAAAACGCGGAAGCACGCGCATATATTGACGGTGCAAACCGCCGCGCCGTTCTTGAAACGGGCGACATGAGGGCGGACACATACGAAAGCGGCTTTACGATCTTTTATTTCAAAGGTCGGGAAATACTGAAAGAGAAATGTGAACTGACTTTCAGCTGCGGTATAAGAAATTACCGCAATATCGCCGGCGATCTCTGGAAGGCAAGAGTTACGTTTGAAGCGAAGCCCGACGAGCATTTTTACGGTCTGGGACACGGCACAGAGGATTGCTTTGATATGAAAGGCTGCGCTATAGACTTGCGCCATCTAAACTCAAAATGCACGATACCGTTTGTGTATTCCTCGCTGGGATACGGCTTTTTGTGGAATGTTCCTTCAACGGGAGTATGCGAGCTCGCGAAAAACCACACCCGCTGGACAAGCGACTGCACTAAGCAGGTAGATTATGTGGTTATGGGTGGCAATCCGCGTGAGGTATGCGAAAGCCTTGCCGATCTTACGGGTCACGCGCCGATGATGCCTGACTGGGCAATGGGCTTCTGGCAAAGCCGTCTGCGCTACGAAACGCAGGAGCAGGTCATAGCGGTCGCGGAAAAATATAAAAGCCTCGGTATTCCCTTGTCGGTGCTGGTCATAGACTATTTCCACTGGACGGAGCAGGGCGACTGGAAATTCGATCCGCGTTACTGGCCTGATCCGAAAGGAATGTGTGAAAAGCTTCATGGCATGGGAGTTAGGGCGATGGTATCCGTGTGGCCTACGGTAAACGAAAAAAGCGAAAACTATTATGAAATGCTGAACAAAAATATGTTGATACGAACCGTCAGCGGATCGAACAGAGTTTTTGAATTTTACGGTTCTCAAGCCGAAATTGACACTACAAATCCGCAAACACGGGAATTCGTCTGGAATAAGCTTAAGACAAATTATCTGGACAACGGTATTGACTGCTTCTGGCTTGACGAGGCGGAGCCTGAGGTTCACCCCGAGCATTTCGACAACCTGATCTTCGCGGCGGGCAGGGGCGATGAAGTGGCTTTGCTGTATCCCTATTACCATTCAAAAACGGTATATGACGGAATGAAGGCGGAGGGCAAGGAGGATATTATAACCCTTGCGCGCTGCGCCTATCTCGGCTCGCAGAAATTCGGCACGCTGGTATGGTCGGGAGATATTCCATCCACGTTTGAAAGCCTTTCGGCACAGATAAAGTCGGGGCTGAATATGGCGATGTGCGGTATTGTCTGGTGGACGACCGATGTAGGAGGCTTTTACGGCGGCGATCCCAAAACGGAATATTTCAGAGAGCTTGTGATAAGATGGTTCCAGTACGGGGTATTCTGTCCCGTACTGAGGATACACGGCAATCGGAACAAAGCGGAAAGGACGAGCGGCATACCCGAACCGAGCGGCGCGGACAACGAGCTCTGGAGCTTCGGCAACGAGGCGTTTGAAATCCTGCGCGGGCTTGTGCTGTTAAGGGAAAGGCTGAAGCCTTACATTAAAAAGCATATGAGGCTCGCCTTTGAAAAGGGCACGCCGATCATGCGCCCGATGTTTTTCGATTTTCCCGAGGACGAAAGCTGCTACGGTTTAGGCGATCAGTATATGTTCGGCGACGACATTCTGTTTGCTCCGATCACCGTCGAGCATCAGACGAGGCGCACGGTATATCTACCCGCGGGAAAATGGATCAGAACCTCGGATAGAGCTGTTTTCGAGGGCGGCGCGACCGTGGAGTGCCACGCGGAGATCAATGATTTTATCGCGTTTGTTAGGGACGGCGCAGAGGTCATAGGAGCATTTTCCGTCGACGGTCTTCTCACATAGAAATGCGGTAAAATGCTTACGCAGCTTGTGAACAGCTTGGATTGAAAACAGCGTATGATTATAAAGCAGGAAAAAGGGCTTATGCCGCCGAGGGCGGCATAAGCCCGCAAACGCCGACGGGCAAAGCCCGTCGAGGTTCCGGGAAGTGATTAAAAAGTGAGCATTTCGCCCGAATTGTGATTAACAAATCACATGAAATGCGATGGTTAAGCCTTTTTCAGCGACGTTATTTTATTCCCTTATAGCATTACAGAGCATAATTCCGAAAAAAGAAAGGACAAAAATGAAAGATTTACTTAACAGCAATGAGCCTTTAACCTTAGAGAGCCTCCGTGAATTCTTTCATGAGCACGATTTTTCGACAATACCTGCTAAAGACCCGTCCGAATACACCGAAGATGAGCTGGAGCTGTATAATGCGGTTCTGAAGCACATAAACGCCGAATGGAAAGAGATCTCAAAGGCACTTGGGCTGAATCACCCGCAGGACTGCTACTCGAGGGATTTCCCTCCCGAACTGATCAGGGACAGGATGTAGCGTATCGTTGCGGATCAGGTCGTAAAAATTTGCGGCAGTGACAAAACGTTTGAAAATATTATGGAAGATTTTATTTTTCCGCAGATGGTTGTCGGAATAGAGGGCGACGATATTCTATTCAGTGAGGATCTGGCAAACGAGGCTTTGCATAACGCTGTCAACGCTCTAATGCAGACGCTGGATATCGGTAGTCTTGCCGAAACGGCTAAGAAAATGTCGTGCGACGAGGACTTTAATCCAAATAAAGCGCTGAACTATCCCAGAATGGATCACAACAGAAAATATAATCATACCCGTTCCGCAGTCAAGGTTGGTTCACTTGACGAATATGTTGAGGAGGGAAACGATACGGCGGGAGATATTGACATCGAATTGACGGCAGATGTTCACATTCTGATTGAAAAGCTTCGTGAAAGTGCTTCGGAACAGGAAAAAGAGATTATTGATCTGTTGTCTGCCGGATACAGTCAGCGTGAAATTGTACAAAAACTTGGTGTCTCTCAAAGCACAATTTCACGAAAAGTAACAAAATTTAAAAATTTCTTATCATCGAGTGGATAAAATGGTTTTCTCGTGTCGGTAAGGTTATAGAGGCGATCCCGTCGTACATCGGCGGGATTTTGTTTTCGGAAAAATTATTTGACAGGAGGACAAGTTATTGAACGAACTCAAAACAGTAAACTGCGAACAGCTGATGGCCACACCGCTCAAGCCAATTGAATTCTGTGTTGACGGAATGCTCTCAACGGGATTATTCATTCTGGCGGGAGCGCCGAAGGTTGGGAATTCGTGGCTGGCACTCGACATGGCTCTCAGTATTGCGAAAGGAGAAAAAGTACTCAGGCGGGAAACCAAATGCGGTACAGCGCTCTACCTCTGCTTGGAGGACAGCTACACTCGAATAC
>CAMWLH010000170.1 GCA_947175045.1 uncultured Clostridia bacterium
AAGCGACAACATAATAAATCTAACAAAACAAACAGCTACGCTAAATTATCATTTGTTTTCACATTAAGCTCACTTCTTGTCCATCAATTTCGCCAGCTTATTAAGCCCGAAAAGGCAAAGCCAAGCTCCGCCAACAAGAGCAAGCAGTAAAAGAAACTCCGTCACACTGAGCGGTACAAGATAAAACAGCGTGGGAAACAGCAGCGCCGCTCCCGCAAACAAACCTATCAACGCAATAAACATAACCCCGCGCCGCTTGTTAAAGGGTCTGCATATCCCGAACAGCACCGCGAAGCTCACGCAAGCCGTAAGCAGTGTCGCAATGGTAGATGTGCTCTCCTGAGGCAGCTCAAACACATATTGAAGTATCATAAGCGCTCCTATCCCCAGTGCCACAGTGATCCCCCCAGGCGCGGACTTTTTCAGCACATTCGACAAAAAGCTCCCCCTGATCAGATTATGATTGGGCTCCAGCGCCAGCAGGAACGAGGGTATTCCGATGGTTATCCCGCTTATCAAGGTCATCTGAATAGGTCGGAACGGATAGGCAAAGGGCAGTATCAAAAACAGCACCGCCAGCAGGAACGCGAAAATGGTCTTCACCAAAAACAGCGCCGCGGAGCGCTCAATATTGTTTATGGAGCGCCGCCCCTCCTCAACAGCCAATGGCATTGAGGCAAAGTCGGAGTTCAGCAGAACAAGCTGCGATACGCTGCGCGCCGCGTCGCTGCCCGACTGCATTGCAACGGAGCAGTCCGCTTCTTTCAGCGCGAGAACGTCGTTTACGCCGTCTCCCGTCATTGCCACGGTATGACCGTTCCCCTTAAGTGCCTTTATAAGCTCCAGCTTGCGCGAGGGAGTTACACGCCCGAAAACCGCATATTTTTCCGCCGCCTCCGCCAGGAGCTCGTCGGGAATGCGCGACGCGTCGATATACTCCCCCGACAGCCCCGCTTTTTTAGCCACATTGTACACCGTTACGGGGTCGTCACCCGAGATAACTTTAATGGTAACGCCCTGCCGCTTGAAATATTCCAGGGTCTGCGGCGCGGATTTCCTTATCTTGTCGGACAAAATTACCAGTGCCTTTGGCGAGAGCTTTTTAGGCAGAGCCGCTCCGCTTAAATCTTCGGGGCTGAACGCCAACAGCAGCACCCGCATTCCCTTTTCGGAATATTGCTTTACGGCGGGAGCAATAGCGGCGAGCGCCGATTTTTCCAGCACAAAATCCGGCGCACCCAAAATAAGCGTGCCATAGTCCTTAAACTCAACTCCGCTCCATTTTCTCGCAGAGGAAAAGGGCACGATCTTGACAGCTTTCAGGTCGGTCAGTTCGGAGTATTTCGCCGCGATGGCTTTCAAAGTGGGATTAGGACCGGATTCACAGGCGGCAGCAGCGCACAAAGCCTTTTCAATGTCAAAGCGGCTGTCAATTGGAATAAGCTCCGTGACCTCCATGCAGCCCTCGGTGATGGTCCCCGTTTTGTCAAGGCAGACCACGTCCACCCGCGCCAGAGACTCAACGCAGTAAAGGTCTTGACAGAGCGTCTGCTTTGCCGCAAGGCGTATGGAGCTCACCGCCAGCGCTATGCTGGTGAGCAGCATAAGCCCCTCGGGTATCATTCCGATAAGCGCCGCAACGGTGCTTGTAACGCCCTCCGAAAAGTTCTGCCCCGTGATATTCAGCGCCTTGTAGAACAGAACTATCCCGAAAGGGAGAATACATACCGATACAACGGAAATAAGTCGGTTTATGGACTTCATCATTTTCGAGGAGCGCTTTTTCGAGGATTTCGCGCCGCTGGTTATCCTGCCCGAGAAGCTCTCCGCGCCTACCCGCACCGCCTGTGCCTTTACGCTGCCCGAAACTATGAAGCTGCCCGAAAGAAGCTCGTCGCCCGATTTTTTGGGGACAGGGTCCGATTCGCCCGTTACAAGGCTCTCGTCCGCCTCGCATTCACCCTCGAGAACTATTCCGTCCGCGCAGACCTGCCGTCCTGCAGAAAGCAGCATGATGTCCTCTTTGACGATGTCCGACACGGGGAGCTCTGTTTCATTGCCGTCGCGGATAAGGTGAGCCCTCGGCGCGGACAGGAGCGACAGCTTGTCTATCACGCGCTTTGAGCGTATCTCCTGGAAAATGCCTATGGCGGTGTTGCTGAGGACTACCCCCATAAAAAGCATATTGCGGTAGCTTCCCACAAAAGCGACCAGCGACGCCAGTATCACATTTATGAGGTTGAATAGGGTAAATATGTTGTCTTTGAAGATTCTGCCCGCGCTTTTGGTTTTAATGTCAAAGCTGCCGTTGTTTTCGCCGTTTGCGGCTTTTTCCGCCGCCTGCGCGGAGGAAAGTCCGCTGTTTATGTCAATGTTCATAGTGTGCTCCATTCAGAGGTTTGATGTAAGAGATATTCTCTATGTTTATAGTATATCCCCGATTTATATGAAAGTCAATATCTAATGAGTAAAAATTCAGTAAAGGGTGGCATGGATAGTATGGATCTCATGAATATAATGGATTTTACGGGACAATATAGTAAAAAAGAGCGAAAGGAGCGGCAGATATTGCAGGAAGAAAATGTTCACACGCGGATAAAGGGAGATATTCCGATAGACGTGTCGCTTGACAGAAACCTCAAAAACATAGATATAATAACGGGGAAGTCCTCCGATGTGATAACCAAAACCGCTATGGTGGGAGGGAATCGGATAGCGGTGCTGACCTGCGAGGGCATGGCGAGCACCGAAACGCTGTCGGAGCTTATTTATCAAAAGCTGAACAACGTTGGCAACGAGGAGCATATCCCGCCGGAGGACTTGGTGGGGCGCATATTTGACGTATATCTTATAGCCGCGGAGCAGATCGAGATAAAGAATATAGGAAGCCTTGTGCTGAAGCTCCAGTCGGGCTTTGCGATAATATTGACGGACGGATGTCCGAGATGCGTAGCGATAGGCGTCCAGGGGTATAATTCCCGCGGGATAGACGAGCCGTCCTCGGAGCTGAACGTGCGCGGCTCGCGCGAGGGCTTTATAGAGGTGATACGCACAAATATGTCCATGATAAGGCGGCGGATAAAGTCTCCGACGCTGGTGTTCGAGATGTCCACGCTGGGGGACAGGAGCAACACGGATATATGTATCTGTTATATCAGCGACAAGGTATCGCCGAAGCTGCTGGAGAACGTGAAAAGGCGTATCAAGTCCATCAAGCTCAACACGATACTCGAAAGCGGCTATATACAGCCCTTTTTTGAGGGGAAGGGAGGCTGGTTTTTCTCGGAATGCGGAACCTGCGAGCGTCCCGATACCTTTGCGGCAAAGCTGTACGAGGGCAGGATAGGGATACTTGTGGACGGCACGCCCTTTGCGCTGGTAGTCCCGCATTTGTTTATCGAGAGCTTCCAGACCCTTGACGACTATACGCAGAAGCCCTTTTACGCCTTTTTTATAAGACTGGTAAGGCTGATGGCGTTTTTCATCACGCTGTTTCTGCCCGGAGCATATGTGGCGGTAGCCTCCTTTCACCCCGAAATGCTGCCATCGTCGCTGATACTGAATCTGGCTGCGTCGGAGCAGACCGCCCCATTCTCGCTGATGGTGGAGTGCCTGTTTATACATTTTATGTATGAGCTTCTGCGAGAGGCGGGGATACGGCTGCCGCGCCCTATAGGTCACGCTATCGGAGTAGTCGGCGGACTGGTTATAGGGGATATAACCGTGTCCGCGGGTCTGGTGGGAGCACCCATGGTGCTTATCGTGGCGCTTTCGGGATTGTGCAGCTTTGTTGTGCCGACCATGTATGAAAAGATAGTTATACTGCGGTTTATTTATATTATCGCGGGGGGAGTTTTCGGGCTGTTCGGGCTGATTATATCCATCGGTGCGGTGACGGTAAAGATGTGCTCCCTCAACACCTACGGGATACCCTATATGGCGCCGATCTCGCCGTTTTCACCGAACGCTTCGCGGGATATGTTCGTGCGTTCGGGCTGGCGCAGAATGGAAAAGGGAGATATGACGTTGCAGGAGCTGAACGGCGCGGAGGTATCGGAAAAACCGGTGTGAGCCGATCGAATGAAAACAACGTTTTGCCCGCGCAGGAATTATCCGCAAGCCGCCATGAAAGCATAACGAAACGGAGCTTTTATGGTGAGCCGGCAGAGGTGCAAAGGTGCGGAAAATTCAAAATTATAATAAGGAGAGCTTATGACGAATACGGAAAAAAAACTGCCGCAGATAAGCGCCGCGCAGTTATTTTGTATGCTTATGCTGTCGCGGCTGTCCGCGGAGATAGCCTTTCCGCTGAGCGGCACGGGCTACGGCGGGGAAACGCTGCTGGCGCTCGTTATCGCGGAAATGATACGGTTTTTGTTGGCGCTTCCGCTGATAATATATTCCGCAAAGGGAAATAATTTTTACCGCTCCGCTTATAAAAAGAATAAGTTTATCGGGTGGGCTTCGGCGGTGATCGCTTTTTTACTGTTGGCGGGAGCGGCAGTAAAGTCGCTGTTCCACACCGCGGTATTCGCGCAGCGAAGTCTGCTGACCAAGGGCTCGCCCATAGTGCTGGCGCTTATAGTGGCAGGATTTGCGCTGTATGCGGCAATAATGGGCGCGGAGTCTCTGGCACGCTCGGGGACGCTGTTTCTGATAGCCGCGGCTATCGTGACCGCGGCGGTAATGCTGGCGGATATACCATATATGAAGTTTGAGGCTATGGATCTCTCACGCTCGCAATATAACGGGCTTATCAAGGATATTACAGAGCGCCTTTTAAGGGGAGGGGACTATCTGGTTTTCGCGGCGCTGTTACCATTTGTGGCTCCCAAAAAGGAGAAAAGAAGGCTCAACGCCTGCGGAGCTTCGCTGTTTTTCGCGCTGTTTTCGACGTTGGCGGGAGTGCTGCTCTGTGCGTTTTACTGCCTGACCTTGAGAGAGTTTTACGGAATGACGGAGTATCCCTTTTATGCCGCCGCTTCGCTGTCGGATATAGCGCTGCTGAAAAGGCTGGACGGGTTCGGAGCGGCATTGTGGGCGTTGTGCGCGGCGTTCAGAACGGGGCTTATGATGTTCGCTGCATGGAGCGTTATCACCGAGCCCATAAAAAACGCGCGTGGAAGCTCCGCTTCAAATGATGTGGGGGAGCAGGGGAGCACTGCCGCGGGATAAGTTATTGCGGCGCAACGCCCCTTTTAAAAAATAAAAGTTACTGCAACGCAAGTCGTCGCAGGAAATTTTTGGCGAGAGCCTGCGAAAACGGAGCGCAGCGGAGTTTTTGCGGGCGGGTCGCGGGAAATTACTTTTAATAATATAAAAGTTACTGCAGCGCAAAGTCGTCGCAGGAAATTTTTGGCGAGAGCCTGCGAAAACGGAGCGCAGCGGAGT
>CAMWLH010000171.1 GCA_947175045.1 uncultured Clostridia bacterium
CTCCACTCCAAAGTTTTGCGCAAAAGCGACATAATGCCATAAGCCGCAACGTGATTGTTGCGCAAAGCTATCGATTGCGGGAATCGGTCATCGTTTGCGGACGCAAACTCGACCTTTTTGAAATTCCAATGCTAGGTCTTTTTGTGGCTATACTTTTTTACAAATTGAGGGGGGCTTCAAATCGAAGCAGTCCGCTTTGTTTTGGGATTGCCCTAATTGTAATAACAAAGTCTTATACCGAGCATAAGAACAATGTATTTGAAACCGCCGTTCAAATCTGATATACTGAAAAAGTACCAAGAACTATAATGAATTTGGAGGTATTCATATGGTAACTGCTATTACGGGCGGGAGCTTCGGGGACGAGGGCAAGGGCAAAATGACCGATCTGCTCGCGGCGAAAGCCGACATTGTGGTACGTTTTCAGGGCGGCGCAAACGCGGGGCACACGATAATCAACGACCACGGAAAGTTTGTTCTGCATATGCTGCCCTCGGGGGTGTTTTACGGGCATACGGTGAACGTTATCGCGAGCAGCGCGGCATTCGACGCCGACGAGTTTTTCAATGAGCTGGAGATGCTTAAGGAGCGCGGTGTTCCCGAGCCTTCGGTCAGAATATCGTCACGCGCGCAGCTTCTTCTGCCGATACACAAAACGCAGGACAGGCTGGAGGAGGAGCGTCTCGGAAAAAACAGCTTCGGCTCTACCCGCTCCGGCATTGCGCCGTTTTATTCCGATAAATACGCAAAGCATAATTTTCAAATTTCGGAATTGTTTTCGGACGGGTTGACCGATAAGATCACGCGCTTCTGTGAGGATAAAAACAAATTTTTCAGGGAGTTTTACGGTATTGAAAACGCGCTGCCCGCCGACGTTCTAACAAAATATCTTGCGGAAATGAGAAGCAGGCTGGAGCCGTATTTGATCGACTGTCCCTATTATATGAACGACGCGGTGAGAGCGGGAAAGAATATTTTGCTTGAGGGTCAGCTTGGAGCGCTTCGCGACGTTGATAACGGTATATATCCTTTTGTAACATCGTCGTCGCCGCTTGCGGGCTTTGGCAGCGTCAGCGCGGGAATCCCGCCATATGAAATAAAGTCGGTGATCGCCGTTATCAAAGCGTATTCCACCTGCGTCGGAGCAGGCGCGTTTGTGGGGGAGCTATTCGGCGATGAAGCCGAGGAGCTGCGTAAAAGAGGCGGTGATTCGGGCGAGTACGGCGCGAAAACAGGCAGACCGCGTAGAATAGCTTGGTTCGACTGCGTTGCGGCGCGGTATGGCTGTATGGTTCAGGGCGCTGCGGAAGCGGCTCTGACAATGCTTGACGTTCTCGGGTTTCTTGACAGGATTCCTGTATGCGTTGGATATATGATAAACGGCAAGACGACTGATAAATTCCCCGAAACCCATCAATTAAGCGTCGCCGAACCTATTTATGAATACATAGACGGCTGGAAATGCGATATTTCGGGTATCGGTAGCTGGGACGATCTCCCCGCGGAGGCTAAGCGATATGTGGAATTTATAGAAGATCGGATCGGAGTGCCCATAACAATGATATCAAACGGACCGCGCCGCGAACAGATAATTTTCAGGAAAGTTGCAAATAAACACAGCTTATGATATAATATATATAGCATAATTATTATTTATGGGGTGCTGTCATGAGCATAAGTTATGATTGGTACAGGATTTTTCACTGCGCCGCCGAGTGCGGCAGCATTACCGTTGCGGCGGAAAAGCTGTTCATTTCGCAGCCCGCCGTAAGCCAGACGATAAAGCAGCTTGAGGAAGTATTGGAGTGCGCACTGTTTTTGCGCACTCCCAAAGGCGTAAAGCTCACCGCGGAGGGCGAGGTCTTATATAAGTATATTTCGGAGGGTGTGACCGCCTTTTCCGAGGGTGAGCGCAGGCTGACGGCAATGCTGCGGCTCGACGCGGGGGAGATAAGGATAGGAGCGAGCGATATGACGCTGGAATTTTGCCTTCTGCCTTATCTTGAAGCATTTCATGGGGAATACCCGAATGTAAGGATATCAATAACCAACAACCCCACGCCGCAGACCTTGGAGCTTCTGAAACAAGGCAGGATTGACTTTGCGGCTGTAAGCGAGCCGTTCTGCCGCACCGGCTTTGAGGTATTCCCTATACGAGAGATAAGGGATATTTTTATCGTCAGCGCCAAAAGGAAGCTGTCGGAGGACATAGCTATCGCGGATATAAAGGACGAGCTGATAATGCTTGAACCCGATACCAGCACCGGAGCGTTCCTTGACAGCGAGTTTCGCAGGCGCGGAATTTGCGCCCGTCCGAAATTCGAGCTTGCGACAAGTCCGCAGATAGTCGGGTTTACGGCGAGAAATATGGGTATAGGCTGCGTCGTATCCGATTTTGCGGACAGCGCGATAAGCTCGGGAACGGTCGCGGAAATTAAGGTGCGCGATCCGCTGCCGCCGCGGAATATATGCGTTGTCCGCGACAGGGATACGCGTTCGATAGCGGCGGACAGACTGCTTGAGATGATAATAAAGTCGCTTTAAATTCCCAAAAGCCCTTGACAATGGTGAGAAATTGTGTTAAAATACTATAAGTGTAAAGGAGATAACGACATATGGCAATGAATTTTAAAAGAAAGCTCCCCATTCCCAAGGAGATAAAGGAGCTTTACCCCCTTTCTGAGGAGATAAAAAAGGTCAAGGCACAGAGAGATTTGGAAATAGCGGAGGTGTTCCGCGGCAATTCCGATAAATTTCTGTTGATTATCGGTCCCTGCTCGGCTGATAACGAGGAGTCGGTTATGGATTACAACCACCGTCTTGCCCGCGTTCAGGAGCAGGTAAAGGACAAGATACTGATAATCCCCCGCATTTATACGGGAAAGCCCCGTACCAACGGCACGGGCTATAAGGGAATGATACACCAGCCCGACCCCACCAAGGGCGAGGATATGCTGGAGGGACTTGTACAGATAAGAAAGCTGCACGCGAGAGCTATCGAGGAGACCAAGCTCACCTGCGCGGACGAGATGCTCTACCCCGAGAATTACCGCTATCTTTCCGATCTGCTGAGCTATGTCGCGGTAGGAGCGCGCTCCGTTGAGGATCAGCACCACCGTATCACCGCCAGCGGCATGGAGTGCCCCGTGGGAATGAAGAACCCCACCAGCGGCGCCATCTCGGTCATGCTGAACTCCATACAGGCGGCGCAGGCGAGCCACACCTTCATTTACCGCGGCTGGGAGGTCGAGACGGAGGGCAATCCGCTTTGCCACGCTATACTTCGCGGAGCGGCGAACAAGCACAATCAGAATATCCCCAACTATCATTATGAGGACTTGAAGCTGTGCTACGATATGTATATTGAGAGGGGTCTTGAAAATCCCGCGGTCATCGTGGATACCAACCATTCCAATTCGGGCAAGCAATATCTGGAGCAGATCAGAATTGCCAACGAGATACTCCACTCAATGCGCCATTCTGCCGAGATAAGAAAGCTCGTAAAGGGTCTGATGATCGAGAGCTATATCGAGGACGGCGCGCAGAAGGTCGAGGAGGGAGTTTACGGAAAATCCATCACCGACCCCTGCCTTGGCTGGGAAAAGAGCGAAAGACTGATACTGGACATTGCGGATCAGTTATAATATGTAAAGCTATGACGGGAACCCAGTAGCTGTGCGATAAACCTTTCAGAGAGCCGTTGGCGGGTGTGAAACGGCGGGCGCGCACAAGCGAATTACCTCCCCGAGCGGCGCGGCGAACGGGAAACCAAGTAGTCCGCACGGGTAAGCCCGTTAGAGCTGTTCAAAGGCGTGGTCGCCGCAGGCGGCGATTGCGTAAATTGAGGTGGTACCGCGTTCAAACGCCCTCTGCACAGCAGAGGGCATTTTTTTATAATTACCTTCGGACTCACATTACATGAAAGCGAGGACACTATGAAAAAGCGTATCGGCATTATTCTACTATCGGCAATTGTATTGGTAAGCGGTTGTAAAACAAATTCGGCGGGGGACGGGGTCAATCTTTTAATAGATACCGACGAGGCGGAGACGGTGAATGATGTTCCCGAGTCGCTGCCCGAGCGGCAAAGCTCCGAGGTGTGCCCCGAGACCGCGGAGGGCTCCGCCGAAACGACTGTCAGTCCTGTTGAAACAGAGGACGCTCCCGACGAAACTGCTTTGGTATCCCCCGAAACAACAGAAAGCCCCCGCGAAACAGCGCAGGCGTTCCCCGAAACGGAAACAAGCGCGGAACCTGTCGCCGAGCCCGTTGCGCAGACCGCGCGGGACGGCTATCTGACCGAGGTAACGCATTTTTCGGGAACCCTCTGCGACGCGTTAAGCACCGCCGCAAAGCTGGAGGTGGAGATAGACGTGCCCTTCGGCAAGCAGTGCTATGTTTACGAGGACAGGGTAAAAACCGTATCGTCGGGGTGGCCGGAGGACGACACGGCATACGCCTACTTCGCGGATTATGAGTATTACACGGAGGAGATCATTGCGGAGTATCTGGAGGGTTATCGCGACGAGGAGGGTCTGTATGAGACGATGACCACGAAGGAGCAGACCGACAGCGGCGAGGATTTTTATCTCAAGATAAGCCGTTTTTATGAGGACAGCAGCTTTACGCGGGTCAGCAATACCTTTGCGAGGGGAATATATATCCTGGAAAACGGACATCACATGGATTGGTGCTACATGAACCGCAATCAGTTTGATGAGGACGTTTTTCTGAGCGACGCGATAAAGTCACTTAAAAGCGTAAAAATCTCCGAATATATCCCCGAGCAGTCCGAGATAGACCAAGCCGAGCTTGACGCGATCATAGAGGCGCTGATTCAGGCGGGGGAGATACAGACGGAGTTCCCGTGGAGAGCGGAGGTCGCGGACGCGCGCACTTTTGAGGACAAGACGACGCTCGACCTGCGCAGGAGCGGTGAGCCGAACGTGCTTGACGTTACGGTAAGCGGCAAAAATGTGACCATTACCGATATGCTGAACATTCACGTTCTGCATACGGACGTTGTGGGAAGATTCGGCAGCCCCGTCGAGGTTGACGGAGCGGAGGAAAATTCCGTTATCACGTTCAGAGTGGACAAGAGGAATATGAAAAACGTCCCCATGCAGAACCTTATAGTGCTCCACTATAACGAGGAGGACGCGTGGTATGACGAGCTGCCCGGCAAGGTGGACGAGGTATCCTGCACGGTAAGCGCACAGACGGAGGGCGACGGCTGCTATCTGTTAGCCGATCTGTACGAGTGGTACAACGTCTGGGGATTTCCTATCCCCGAGGGCAGCGAGCACGAGATAGAAAATTAACGGGGGGGTACTATGAGAAAAAG
>CAMWLH010000172.1 GCA_947175045.1 uncultured Clostridia bacterium
GTCTATGGGTTCGATCTTTGCCGCGCTTACCGCCGTGTATGTTGGAGGGATCGAAAACGTAATTATGGTTTCTCCAACGCACGTTCCGTTTGAGGGAACGACAAAGAACGAAAAGCACATGACTGGTCACAGCGTCGCCACATGGCGGGGTGAGGATATTCCGTTTGTCAAGGCGGACTTTTCCAGGGTGCGCCCGTCAAAATATCAAGATCACCCTGCCGCGGCACACAAGGTAATGGGAATGTGGGCGGCTTTTTTTGACGCTTATCAAGATAAAGAGCGAGAACAGCGGGCATTTCTGCCGCTGGAAAAAACAAACGCTCGAATTCTTCTGATAGCGGGCGGCGCTGACGAAGCGTGGTGCGCGGAATATTCCGTGAACGCAATGAAAAAGTATCTTGATGATAAAAAATATCCGTATGATTATAAGGCGGTCGTTTTTCCTAAGGTAAGCCACCTGACGGGAATGATGCCGAACAAAGAGCGCGAAAAGAATCTTTATCGAATGATACCGCTTATCGGACTGATGTATAAGAGCTTTGGAAAATACAGAAATGAATGTATAGAGGCTTTTGCACAGTCGGAAAGTGAAATTATTGATTTTGTTTCTTAGGGGCGATAGCGGCAATATACAATGGCTTATCATGCTTGAAACTAATGGAATTGCAAAAAGATAGGGAGAAAAAGATGAAAAAGATACAAATACAAGGTGTGGCGGAAACGATGTTGCAGACACTGTTTGCCCGTGCTGCATATTCCAAACAGAAAAATGCAAAGATTCATGATGAAAAAGCTCTAGAGATAATATCCCGCATGGATTATGATTTTTCACTTGCGGGAGATGATGTCTTGATGTCTAAAGGGGTTATTGCCAGAACGATACTGCTTGACCGTATGGTGGGTGATTTTATTCGGAAAAATCCAAAGGTGACGGTAATCAATATTGCCTGTGGAATGGATACAAGAGCATACAGGCTGAAAATCGGTTCCACAGTTCGCTGGTATAATATTGACCTCCCGGAAACGATAGAAGTCCGCCGCCGCTTTCTTGAGGAAAACGGGCATATTTCCATGATTGCAAAATCAGCAATGGACAAAAGATGGGCGGATGAAATAGAAGAACCAAAAGGCAGGGCGTTGATTATCATAGAGGGATTGGTCATGTATCTGTCAGAACAGGACGTGAAGCAGATACTCTCAATTATCAGCAAGCGGTTTGAAAGAGCAGAAGTCATTATGGAGGTTATGAATCCGTGGGTAGTGAAAAATGTAAAAGAAAAGTCCATTGAGAAAACAAAGGCAAAGTTCACATGGGGTATCAAGTCTGGGAAGGAGCTGCAGCGTATCTCGCCGGATTACACATGGGTGCGGGATGTGAGTCTGGTGGAGGGAATGAAAATCATCATGCCGGCGTATTATTTGTTCGGATGGATACCGGTGGTGAAAAATATTTCAAATAAGCTGGTTGTGCTAAGAAAGGGATGAAATCTATGTGGTGACGTTTGCACATTGCCGGAGTGATCTCGGAAATTCCCCATTGTTTATATAAATGCAAAATTCCGCAGGTCATGAACTTCACCGTGTATTCCATGACCGATTTTCCCGCTTCGTAGGTGTACCGCCACGAATACGGATTGTTGTCGCGCACGCTTTGTTTTGCGTTCTCGGCGAGCGCCTGCTGTCCCTTGCGCGTGTAATTCCTCTCGCCGACTACCTTTTTGAGCATGATCTTATTATTCATGACCGCTTCCCAATTGAATATGATCAGCTGTTCCACCGGCGGCTTTTCTTCAAGCGAAAGATAGATCGAGCCGAATATCGAGGCAAGGATCAGATTTGAGAAAAATCTGTTGTGCGGATCTTGTGTGCCCAAGAGCATCTCCTTGTATTTCTTGTGAGCCTTTTTCATCACCTCGCCGCCGTTTGAGATGTGCAGGATATCCTCCAGCCCGCGTTTGTAGTCGCCGCTGAACACCTTCCAGAAAAGACGCTCCATCAATCCGTATTTCATAAGATCACCTCATTTATTTTGATCCCTTATCGTTCAGCGCTTCGGGAGACTTATCCCCCACATACCAATATTCGCATTTTCCGTCGCCGTCGGAGAGTGTGCTGTGACGAATTAAATGTGCGTGGAATTTCTTTGCGACGATCTGATCCGACGCGCACATGAACGGCAGAATATCCATATATCCGTGCTTTTGCGCGAACTCGTAAAGCAGACAGGAATCAAAAACCAAAGAGAAACCCGTTTCGTGTTTTGCGGGATTTAACCTGATCTTCCAGGTGTTTCCCCACTTGCCGCCGCGATATTTATCCGCTTTCTTTTTGTAACCGTTCACAAAACGATAAAGCAAATTCATAAGCCATTTTTTCTTGTAATATTTATTCATATCGATCTTGTCCAGCATAGCGAACTGCTTTGCCATTACTTCATTGAAAAGAATGTTGAAGTCCTCGGAGTTAAAATTGCGGTCCACCGCCTCATAGAATGCGCACATCGCATAGCAGAGCGTTAGATTAGATGACATCATATTCGCGCTGCCGCCAAGATCGCCCTCCTCGCTAAGCCATTTGTTATACAGCCTTTCGACCTTGAGCCAGCGCTTGTGGGTCTCGATTTCGGTATAGCGTGAACGCAAAAAATTCAGCGCTGCGGGCTTTAATTTTTTTAGGTTTTTATCCATTGAAATTCCCCTTTCCGCTGCGGTTCGCTAAAAGACAAATTAACCGCACGATACTTTTCATTTTGTTAAGTCCTTTCATTCCTTTTCAGAATCATCAGCAAACCTCCGAACATCCAGAGATTTCCGAGGTTTATCCAACCGGCTGTCAGCGCGTTCGTCAGCGGAACGTTCGGGAGCTTCAGAACCATCGCCGCCAGCAAACCGAAAAGCGGATTAAATATCCACGCCCGTTTCGGAAGCGGAGTAAATCCCTTTGCAAACGCTTTGATATGTACCGTAATCAGCACGACATAGAAGATCAGAAACAATATCGCTGCGGGAATCAAAAAATACAATATAAATTTGCTTTTTTCTGGCTCTCGATCATTTTTTTGAGATGATCGTATGCCTCGGCGCTCATATTTTTCGATAATGAGCATGTGTTTGAAAGAACCATTCCTTCAATGATCTCGGGATAATTTTTCGCAATTATTTGAGCCACGATCCCGCCCAGCGACTGCCCGACAAGCCAGACCTTTTCATTAAGCTTTTTCAGAAGCTCCGCGACTGCCGCGGCAAACTCCGCGTTATTCTCAAACCGGATCTGATAATCAAATGTTATCACGGAAAAATCCCTCGCAAATCTTTCAAAATGCAGATAAAACAGATCGGACAGACCTATCCCGCCCGTAAGTAAGACGATCGTCGCTTTTCCGTTCGGATTTTTATAATATCGGTAAGCAAAGGATTTGCCGCCGCTTAACGTCATTTTTTGGATCGGATATTTTTCATAAAATTCTTCTAAACCGTTCATTGTTTTCCTCCATAAATATAAAATTTATTTCTGAATATATAATCGCACATCTTGCCGCCTGTGCCTAACTGTTCTGTGTACAAAAATGCTGCGCCCGGCATATCCGAATATAAAAGGTCGTCCACACCGCAGAATACTTTTGTAAGCTCGAAAATATTGTATTTTGCAAAAATTTTGCAGTAAATGCACTCCCTCGTAGTCATTGCAAATTCGGTTTTGTCCGTTTTCGGGTATTCGATTTTCCAACCATAGCCGCAGGTGAATTTAAATTTTGTCGGCATGGTAAGTTTCAAAAAAGGTACAAAAAACGGATTTTCCGAAAGCCGCCGCATTTTTTCGACCATTGGCTCAAGATATTTATACATAGCTTTTCGGACTTTTTCAATAGCTTCATCTCGGGAGCAGCTTTGCTCAAATAAATCTTCAAATGCCAGTGCCGAAAATAAATTGCATAAATGTCCGTAATTTTTATTGTCGCAGTATTCACGGTTTTCACTGATATAACAGCTTATTTTATCTATTACAAATTGCTTTGCGGACGTTTCCGAATTATTATACAGATTGGAAAATCTGCTTTTGGATACCATTTTTTCGGGTATGTATTTCACCCTTTGCCACTCTCCCTGTTTTTATTTGAACTGACCGTTCGGCTCACTTTCCAAACCGCAGCACTTCTTTACCTCGTCGACCCACCGCAATGGATAGCAGATCAGCAGCTCCTCATGCTGCATGTTATGGCGGCGGATATCGGGAGCCTTGAAGTGCTTGTTATACCGTTCAAGGTATTTGTCGCCCATTTTCACGGCATAGAAAACACGCGCGGTCGTATCGTGCACAAAAATGTCATCTTCAAACGGAGCGACCTGACTCGCCGAAATTCGCTCTCCAATGACAGCATGTTCCCGAAAGTAAAACGATCACAGGCTTCGTCAAATTTCCGAATTCATAAAATTTCACAGATTATCCTCTCTTGCCGAAAAGGCCTTTCTTTTCATAAGGCTCGCTGCTTACGGAAACAACATCATATCCCGCTTTCGAGATTGCGTTTTTTAGATCCTGCTCCGAAATATCGTTTTCGGCAATTATTACCGTTTGTTTTTTTGTGTGAGAACTCGTCACCTTTTTTACCGAGAATGCTTGTCGCACAGCGTCGTTAATATGTGCCTCGCACATTCCGCAAGCCATTCCCTCAATGCCTACTGTAATCTTTATCATGGAAAAATTCTCCTTTCATCAATTCGGTTAGTGTGCGCTAACCTTTGGTTAGCATTGGCTAACACATATAATAATTATAGCATAAGTTTTTCGGTTTGTCAATCCGGAAGTAATGCTTTTATAGCCTTGTTTGTGCAAAAAATATAATTATCATCAATAAATGACGGATATTTTTATAATAAACGCCGAAAAAGCAAGAAATGGTATTTTTCTCTTAAAAATCCTATTGACAAATCACTCGAATTGGGTTTATAATATAACAGTGCTATATAACGCTGTTATAGAGGTGATAAAGTGAGCGAGTCTGAACAGACAACACTTGAAAAAATTCATGCGGCAGCGAAAGAAGAATTCCTTGAAAAAGGTTTCCTGTCTGCGTCGCTGCGGAATATCGTCAAGACGGCAGGCGTGACAACAGGAGCTTTTTACGGATACTTTTCAAGCAAGGAAGCGCTGTTCGCCTCTATCGTAGAACCTCACGCCGCCGCAGTTATGGGCAAGTTTATGACGGCGCAGACCGAATTCGCCGAGCTACCAAAAGAGGAGCAGCCCGATCACATGGGCAAGGAATCGGCGGATTGCGTAAGTTGGATGATCGATTATATGTACGATAATTACGAAGAATTCAAAATTC
>CAMWLH010000173.1 GCA_947175045.1 uncultured Clostridia bacterium
ATGATATCCGGCAAGCGCTGCCTTATCATGAAGCCCACGACCTTTATGAACAACAGCGGCGAGGCGGTCACCGCCGCAATGGAATTTTACAAGATTCCCCCCGAGCGTACGATTATCGTTTACGACGATATCTCGCTGGAGCCAGGACGGCTACGCATACGCCGCAAGGGCAGCGACGGCGGTCACAACGGGATAAAAAGTATTATCTGCCTTTCGGGGAAGGATACCTTCCCGCGCATTAAAATGGGAGTGGGCGCGAAGCCTCACCCCGATTACGAGCTTAAAGACTGGGTGCTCGGGCACTTCAGGAAAGAGGACGGCGAAAAGCTGGAGCAGTGCTTCTCCAACGCTGTGACCTGCCTTGAGCTTATGACGGCGGGCAAGACCGACGAAGCCATGAATAAGTACAATTCATGAGGTGAGCGGCATTGAAGAAAGAGCGCGGCGCGTTTGCGGAGGTCACATTCAGCGCGAAATTCACGAATGAATACGGCTTCGTATGCAACGAGGTGATTTTTACCGCGAAAAGCGGGGGCAGGCTGTGCCTGACGCTTTTCGACGTCAAGCCGCTGAATGAGGATAATCTTGACGAAAGCTATTACAAGGCGGCTGAGAGTCGTTTATAGGGTGAAAAAGATGGACTTTTTTTATAACGCGGCGGGGCAGATAGATGATTTTGCAAAGCTGCGGAAATACCTTGAAAAGAATAACGCGCAGCCCGAGGGTAAGCGGCTTCCCGCACTTGTGACGGGAGTTTCTCATATCCACAAGGCACATTTTCTGTGCGCTCTTATACGGGAATATTCCCCTGCGCTGATAATCGCGGAGAGCGAGGGAGAAGCGCAGCGGCTCTGCTCGGATATAAACGCGATGAACGGCGGGGAAACCGCTCTGCTTTACCCCGCGCGGGAGCTTGTGCTGGGCAATTACGAGGCAGCCTCAAGGGAGTACGAGCACAAGCGCATTTACGCGCTGTCCGCGCTTCTCAATGGGAAGTGCGGGGCGGTGGTGTGCTCCGCGGAGGCGGCGGCGCAGTTCACTATACCGCCTCGGGAGCTGAAAAAAAGAACTGTCACCTTGGAAGCGGGCGGCGAGTATTCCCAGGATGAGCTTGTGGCGCGCCTGATATCGGCGGGGTATTCCCGCACTGATATGATAGAGGGAGCGGGGCAGTTCTCAGTGCGCGGCGGCATTGTGGATATATTTCCGCCGAGCAGCCCCGCGCCCTGCCGTGTGGAGTTCTGGGGGGATTCCGTCGACGGGATATCCCGTTTTGACACCGAGACCCAGCGCCGCACCGAGGTGCTTGACAAAATCGATATCTCTCCCGCTTCGGAAACGCTTTTCGACAGCGTCGACGATCTGTGCTGCAAGATCGAGGAGCTTGTGGGAAAGCTGCGCGGAAAAAAAGCGGAGGATATCCGCGGCAGCCTTATGTCGGACGTAAGAAAAATGCGCGGCGGGATAACGCTCCGCAGTATTGACAGATATTTCCCGCTGTGCTACGGCAAGGAAACGACTGTTTTCGACTACATCGATAAGGTTTTCGTCTGCGAGAACTCCACCCTTAAGGAGAGCTTCCGCGCGGTATCGCTGCAGCACAGCGAGGACTTGAAGATTCTTGTGGACGAATGCAGGATATGCAAGGGGCTTGACCGCTTCATGCTCTCTAAAGGCGAGCTGTATTCACTTATAGAATCGCGCGCGATGATATATTTTGACACATTCGTGCGCGGCGGAGGACTGGATCTTGGCACGATAATAAACGTTCGCAGGGCGGTGCAGACCTCCCCCTGGGGCGGTGAGTACAAGCTGCTCGAGGAGGAGCTGGACAGATATCTCAATGAGGGCTTTGGCTGCCTTGTTTTCGCCGGAACGGAAAAGGGCGCGAGAAATCTCACTGCCGATCTGCGGGACGACGGATTTCTCGCGGATTATACGGAAAATCCCGAAAAGCCCGTTGAAAAGCGGGTGCTGGTCACGGCCGGAACTATTTCCGCGGGCTTTGAGTATTTTGAGGATAAGCTGGCGGTATTTACCCACACGGCAGTCCACGCGGAGCGCCAGAGAGCTGTCAAAAAGAAGAAAAAGGGGGAGGAGATACGCTCCCTTACCGATATTTCCGTAGGCGACCTTGTGGTGCACCGGTCCCACGGAATAGGCATTTTCGACGGGGTTCACAAGCTCGAAACGGACGGGGTCAGCAAGGATTATATCCGCATAAAATACGCGGGCGCGGACGTGCTGCACGTCCCCGTTACCCAGCTTGATCTTGTTTCGCGTTATATCGGCTCGGGTGACGTTTCGACCGTGAAGCTCAACAAGCTCAATTCCGAGCAGTGGCAGAAGACAAAATCCCGCGCCAAGGCGGCGGCTAAGGAGATGGCTTCCGAGCTTATCGAGCTATACTCCAAGAGAATGAAGGCGCAGGGCTATCAGTTCCCCGAGGACGACTCCATGCAGGAGGATTTCGAGCAGCATTTCAGCTATGTTGAGACGGATTCGCAGCTGCGCTGCATCGACGAGATAAAAGCGGATATGCAGAGCCCCCACCCGATGGAGCGCCTGCTGTGCGGAGACGTGGGCTTCGGTAAGACGGAGGTAGCGCTGCGCGCCGCGTTCAAGTGCATAGAGGCGGGAAAGCAGTGCGCGATACTCGTGCCCACCACCGTACTCGCGTGGCAGCATTACCAGACAGCTTCTGCGAGAATGGAGGGTTTTCCGATAAATATCGCCCTGATGTCCCGCTATAAGAACGCCGCGGAGCAAAAGGAGATAATGCGGCAACTTTCCACGGGCAGGATAGACCTTGTGATAGGCACTCACCGCATAATCCAGAACGATATCAAATTCAAAGACCTCGGTCTTGTTGTAATCGACGAGGAACAGCGCTTCGGCGTAGCTCACAAGGATAAATTCAAGGAGTCGTTCAGCGGGGTAGACATTCTGTCGCTGTCGGCAACGCCCATTCCGCGCACGCTGAATATGGCAATGAGCGGCATACGCGACATGAGCGTTCTAGACGAACCGCCGCAGGACAGGCAGCCTATCTCTACCTATGTTGCCGAGCATGACTGGGGAATGCTGACGCAGGCTATCCAAAAGGAACTGCGCCGCAACGGACAGGTGTATTATATACACAATCGGATAGAGTCGATATACGGCTGCGCGGAGCGGCTCGGGCAGCTTTTGCCGGAGGCCAGGATAGGCGTAGCCCACGGCAGAATGAGTGAGGATCAGCTTCTGGAGGTATGGCGGCAGCTTCTTGACGGCGAGCTGGACGTGCTGGTCTGCACTACCATTATTGAAACGGGTATCGACGTTCCCAACGTAAACACGCTTATTATCGAGAACGCTGAGAATATGGGGCTGGCTCAGCTCCATCAGCTCCGCGGGCGCGTGGGAAGAACTAACAAGCGCGCGTATGCCTATTTTACCTTCCGTCCCGGGAAGATACTTTCGGAGATATCGCAGCGTCGTCTTGACGCGATACGGGAGTTTACTCAGTTCGGCAGCGGGTTCAGGATAGCGCTGCGCGATCTGGAGATACGCGGCGCGGGAAGCATTCTCGGCGCAAATCAGTCGGGGCATCTGGCGAACGTGGGGTATGATATGTATCTCAAGCTGCTGGACGAGGCAGTCCGCGAGGAGAGGGGAGAGCAGGACGTTCACAAGGAGGAATGCCTTGTGGATATACGGATAGACGCGTATATCCCCGAAACATATATCTCAAACCAGGCGCAGCGGGTGGATTGCTACCGCAAGATAGCCCGCGTGGAGTCGGAGGAGGACAGCTTTGACGTTATCGACGAGCTTATAGACCGCTACGGCGAGCCGCCCGCTTCGGTAACGGGCTTGGTGACGGTAGCCAAGTTGCGGAATATGGCGAGCCTGTGCGGCATTCAGGAGATAACGCAGGCAGGGAACAATATGCTTTTTTATCTGTCAAAGCTCGATATCAATAAGCTCGGAGCGGTCACAAGGGCTATGGGAACGCGTATGCGCCTTGAGACAATCGGCAGGGCGCACCTGACTGTCACACTGAAGTCCGACGACAAGCCGCTTGATATTATGGAAACGGTTATAAAGGCGCTTAACTGACGCACCCGAAAGGAAGTTTATTGTGGGCGGAATTTGTTCGATCATATGCGGAGCTCCCTGCGCGGAGTTTGACAAGGAGCTTATCGAAGGGCTTGTGATAGCGGCGGACAGGGGACTGGACTACGCTTTGCGGGCGGGAATAACTCCCGATATCGCGGTTGGGGATTTCGACAGCGCCGAAAGCTCCGTGCCGAGCGGCATTGAGTGCGTGAAAGTATCTCCGATCAAGGACGACACCGACGCTATGCTGGCGGCGGACACGGCGATAGAGCGCGGCTGCGGCGAGCTGAGGTTCTTCTGCGCGCTGGGCGGCAGGCTCGATCACAGCTTCGCGAATATACAAATTCTGCATAATTTGTTGGAGCGCGGCATTCGCGGCAAAATCTACGGGGCAGGGGAGAGCGCGTATCTTCTGCGGGGAGAAACGGCTGAAATAGCGCGTTACGACGGTTATCTATCGGTGTTTTCCTACGGGGAGAGCGCGGTGGTGAGCGAGTCGGGTGTGAAATATCCGCTTGACCGACATAGGCTGACAAATTCATTCCCGCTTGGCGTGAGCAATGAGATAACCGCGCCCACAGCCCTGATAACGGTTCATGAGGGCACGGCGCTGATAATGGAGATAAGAAAATAAGAGGCGGCTCGAGATCCGAGCCGCCTTTTTACATTTTCAGTTCACCTCAACGATGGTGATGTTGTTGCTGCTGACCTCGTATTCCGAGAGCAGAGTGCTTTTGATCTTTGCCGCGCCCGCATCGTCAAGACCGTCGGTCTTGACGATAATGTTCGCGGTATTTTCGCTGAGGTAGCACAGCGCGTCCTCGAAGCCCTGCGCGCGCAGGAGCGATTCGATACGGTTTTCGCTGTCTATAAGCGAGCCGAGGGACACTGCGTCATCCATTACCATTGTAAGCTCGTCGGCGGTCAGATCGCCTCCTTGATACATACTCGCGAGAACCTCCGCAGCTTCATCGCGGCTGGTCTGCTTTTCAAGCCGCGCCTGAGCGAAGTAGGCGTCGCTGTCTGCCGAGCCGGAAACGTATACGGTATCTCCGTAGGCTGCCCCGACCCGGGTGGACGGTTCGGTGATCTCCTTTTTCTTAGTGCCCGAGTAGATGAAGTTCACCGCTACCGCCGCTCCCAGCAGAACCGTAAGCGACGCGATAATAAGCTGCTTTTTGCCCAGAATGACATTCAGTCTTTTCATAATACAC
>CAMWLH010000174.1 GCA_947175045.1 uncultured Clostridia bacterium
ATATAATAAAATTTGTAAGAAATGTAAAAAAATAGCTGCAATTTCATGCAAATTATATAATTTTGCTGACAAATATTTGTAAAGACCATCAGTTAAAAACCGAATCGCCGAAATCGAAAAAGACATTTCCCCGATATTTGTCTAAAAACATCCCCAAAATGTTAAGATTCCGTTAAGAACCGCCCCGCGTCCCACGCGAATATTACGCCCGTCGGCATCATACAATTTAGCGGAGAAATAACGAACAAGCAGAACCATCAAAAATGAAAGGAGAGCCCCTGCGGGGGCGATCGCGGCTATGACAGAGAAAAGACATCACTCGGGAAAAGCGCTGCTTATGGGGGTATTGCTGCTGCTTGTGGCGGCGGTGTGGGGCGTGATACGCCTGAACACGGTGAACAGCGGCGGAATAGAGGGAGCCACCAACGAGCAGCGGCTCGCCTACATAAACAGCTATGGCTGGGAGGTCGGCATAACGCACACCGACGTCCGCGAGGTGCGTGTTCCGCTGGAGTTTGACGAGGTATACGAGAAGTACAACGATATACAGCGCGAGCAGGGCTTTGATCTGCGGAAATACCGCGCCTGCACGGTAAAAAAGTATACCTATGCCATTGAAAACCCCTCCTCGGATTCCGTTCCTCTCTGCGCGAATCTGTTGGTGTACGAGGGCAGGATAATCGCCGCGGACATATCCTCCGCCGAAGCCGAGGGAGTAGTGACAGTCCTCGCGAAATAGCCGCCTTGACAAATCCCCCGAAAAGATATATAATTAACATATAATCTTTTTTGGGGGTGAGCGCATGAAAAAACACAGCGCCGTGATAGCGGCATTGGCGCTTCTGTCCGTTGCGGCGGCATTTGCGGTAACGATCGCCTGCAATTCGGCGGCAAAAAGAACCCCCGATTTTGTGTTTTCCGACCCCTCGCCCGCCGTGGCGTCCACCGTTGAATCGGAACCCCCGCCGCTTCCGCCCGCGCAAACCGAGGAATCCTCCGAGATCGGCGGGGAACCGCAGGGATTGATCCCGTCCGTCATAACCTCAAACGACCCGAGAAATTTTTCAAAGATCGTCTTTGACGGCTTCGATATAATTATCGAGGGAGTAAGCGCCGACAGATTGATAGTTTCTGCCTGCCTGTTTTCCGACGGCGTAGAAGAGCCTGCGGAATATGACGGTGATAGTTACAGAATAGTATTAAAGGATAAAAAAACCGATGGCGGCTTTGACACCATATATATTTACACCGCCGCCGGCGTCGTTCTGGATTACCGCGTGTGCGCCGCCCCCGACGGCTTCAAGTCGATAGATACATCCGATATCGCGGAAAACAATTTCCGCCTTGCGCAGACCCCCGCAGACCTCCCCATTGAGGGGGTATTGCAGTATATCACCCCCGACGGCGACCCGTCGAGGGCGAGGGAAGTCATGGCGCAGGTGGAGGAAATATCCGACAGGATATGCGAGGGGATCCCCGATGATTATGCCAAGGCGATGGCGATATCGGAATGGGTCGCCGAGAACATCTACTATGATTTTGACGCGAGCGAAAGCAGCGTTACCGCCGAAACGGTCTCGCTCTCTCACGTTCTGGAAACGCACAGAACCGTGTGCGGCGGCTTTTCAAACATATATTCCGCTCTCTGCGCCGCGCAGGGTATAACCGTGTATAACGTTCAGGGGGAAGCGGTCAGCGATGTTCTGAACAGCTTTGCGGAAACCGACACGGGCAGCTTTCACGAGTGGAATTACGCCGTTATCGACGGCAAGGGAGTATGGGCGGACGCCTGCTGGGAAACCTACAACTATTACAGAGACGGACAGTATGTGTATGGAAAAACAAGGTCGAAATATTTTGATATTTCCGATTCCGTAATGTCCTACGATCACCGCGTCAAGGTCTGCTGGTCAAGAGATTATTATGCCGCAATAGAATAAAAAAACCGCCCGCGATCCCGCGGGCGATTATTATTTTAATGAAGAAGCTCCCGTGATATCCTTAACGACCTCCCCCGCGATAATAAGCCCGACCACAGGCGGAACGAACGCGGTGCTCCCGGGTATCGCTTTCCCTTTTGGGGAGCTCTCCCCGCTTTCCGCGGGAACAAGCGGCTTTTCCTTCGAGTAAACCACCTTAAGCGCCTTAACACCGCGTTTTTTCAGCTCGTACCGCATAACTCTCGCGAGCGGGCAGACTGAGGTCGAGTAGATATCGCCGACCTCAAACGCGGTCGGGTCGAGCTTGTTTCCCGCGCCCATCGCGCTTATAACAGGCACTCCCGCGGACTGCGCGCGCATGACCAGTTCGATTTTTCCCGTAACCGTGTCTATCGCGTCAACGACATAATCGTATTGCGTGAAGTCAAACTCCGAGGCGGTTTCGGGAGTAAAAAAGGTATTATGCAGCGTGAGCTTCAGGTTCGGGTTGATATCCTGCAGCCGCTCCGCCGCAGCTTCGGTCTTGTACCTGCCTACGGTGCTGTGCAGCGCGATTATCTGACGGTTTATATTGGATTCGCTCACTGTGTCGTTATCGATCAGGTCAAGCGCTCCTATGCCGCTTCTCGCCAGCGCTTCGGCGGTATACCCGCCGACTCCGCCTATCCCGAAAACAGCGACCCTCGCCGCCGACAGGCGCTTCATTGCGCCGCTGCCCAGAATTAGCTCCGTTCGTGAAAAAATGTTCATCTTCGCCTCTTACCTAAAAAAATTTTCGCGACCCGCCCGACGCGGCGCGCATCGCAGCCCCGCGGCACGCGCCCCCGGAAAATTTTACTGGGTGGTCGTTTCACTGTTCTTGGCGAGCGTCCCTTTGCTGCGTAAGCGAAAAATCGTTTTGAGCTCTGTACAGTATCGCTCAATCATTGTGTTTTTTTACCGTATAGAATTGCTTGTTGTCGGGAGTAAACTTTATTTTGACACCCAGTTCCGCGAAAAACGCTGTAATATATTCAGTGATATTCTCTCCGCTCTTATCCAGCGAGAAGGACTGCCCTCCGCAGCTGTCGTGGGAATGCAGTTCAGCTGAGAATTTATCCGCCAATTCCCTTTTTAGCTGCGCGATCTCCACCGTAGAAATAATCATAGCTCCGCCCCTCCATAATACATTATTTTTTGCGATCTGTCAAGTCTTCTGTGTTTATTTTTTTGCGGTCGCTTTCTTTCGCTTGCGATATTGCTTCATACTGCTGTTTTTGCAATTTCAGCAGCTCAAATATATGATATTCTATTTTGCCCTTGTTGCGTTCGGAAAGCTGCCGCCATGATTCAACCAATGCTTTCTCCTCATCTGTCAGCGGTTTATTTTTTATTAACGGACTGCGCCCCGCCAGATAATCCAGACTTACATTATAATATTCCGCCAGCATTATAGCGCGTGAAAAAGGCAGTTCGCTTTCACCCTTTTCATATCTTCCGTAATATTGCGCGGTTGTGCCAAGATATTCCGCAATTTCTGCCTGTGTCTTGTCCGCGTCCTCACGCAGATCTCTGAGCCGCTGATACATAGCCATTACACTCCTTTTTGAAAAAATATTATCATATATGATTAAAGGGGTTGACTTTTTAACTGTTTTAGATTATAATATAAAAGGTAATCAATCTTATTAAATTGGTAATAACGAAAGGAGAATGTAGCGATGTTATTGAAAAGAAAGAATGGCATTGAGCTGCCGAAAAAGGGAGCGCGTGTTTTAACGCTGTTGATAATAGCGGGTATGGCACTTTCATTTACGTCATGTAAGTCTATTGTTGAAACACTGAATGAAACCGCTTCGGAGATAAACAGCACAATATCAAATGTTTCAGATGCTGCTTCACAAAAGGATAGTGAATTTTTCGGCGATGAAACGTCGCAGTCGGATATGCCATCGTCAGTGGAAACCGCTGATACCAAAGATGTGAGCGGCACGGAAGAATCCGTTTTTCAATCAAATGAGGAATCACGACCTGTCGTCGGTATTCGTCCCGAATTTAAGGAAGCGATGGATAGTTATGAAGAGTTTTATAAAGAATATGTCGATTTTCTTAAGAGATACGAAAGCTCTGATAATGCTTTAAGTATGATTACAGATTATATGGATTATTTATCAAAATATGCGGAAATGGGCGAAAAATTGAACGCTCTTAATACAAGCGAACTATCTGAGGAAGAAACCGCTTATTATATGGAGGTCATGGCTCGCATAACAAAACTTCTTAGTGAATTATATTAAGATTTGTTCAAAGGGCTTTTGAAACATTATACATCTGGAGGGTAAAAATGGAAACAAATATAACCGAAAAGGAAACTCAGACAACGCAGCAGCCTATTCAGCAGGCGGCAGCACAGCAGCCCATACAAACTGTACCACAGCAGCCCATGCAGCCTGCGGCAGCCCCCGGCACGGGGACAGTTTTCTGCAAATTCTGCGGCAGTCAGATAGCGGCGGAGGCGGTCATTTGTACTCACTGCGGGCGTCAGGTGGAGCAGCTTCAAAGCGCACAGGCGGTGCAACCACAGGTTATTATCAACAATAGCAACAGTAACGTTAACACCAACACGGTTTATGTCCCAATGGGGAAGCCTAAAAACAAGTGGGTAGCGCTTATACTTTGCTTTTTCTTTGGAGTGTTTGGTATACATCGCTTCTACGAGGGAAAAATAGGCACGGGGATTATCTGGTTCTTTACGCTTGGTTTATTTGGGATAGGTGCTTTTATTGACTTTATACGAATCTTATTTAAGCCCAAT
This sequence comes from uncultured Clostridia bacterium, assembly GCA_947175045.1. GTDB lineage: Bacteria > Bacillota > Clostridia > Oscillospirales > Ruminococcaceae > CAG-115. The sequence goes on from CAMWLH010000174.1 coordinate 4,735, forward strand.
CCATATTATGTTTAAATAAGCAAAGACCGCCCGCGGAACCCCGCGGGCGGTCTTTCGTATCAAGCCTCAATCCTTACTCTTATAATAAAGCCGACAATGGCAGTATCCTTCAAATTCGGGGTCGGCTATCTGACCCTTGAACTCCTCACACATACAGATATTTTCGGGTGTTCTTTGCCGCTTGCAGGGGCAGTAGCCGCCTGTTTTTTCGAGCCCCTCCCGAATCATTCTTACAATCTCTTTGTCCTGGTTTTCTTTAACCATGCCGCACCTCCGCGTTAAGTACACTATACAAAAACGACGGCAAGATACGCCGCCGTTTTCCTTTTTTCGTCAATCGATCTCAACGGAAATTTTCTCATCGAGCCGAACAGCGCCCGCGCGCATAACCGTGCGTATCGCCTTAGCGATTCTGCCCTGCTTGCCGATAACTCTGCCCATATCGTCGGGAGCGACGTGGAGATGATAAACTACCACACCCGCCTCGTCGGGCTCGTCCGCCGTAACCTGCACCGCGCTCTTATCCTCTACGAGAGCGGCTGCAATAGTTATAAGAAGTTCTTTCATAATTTCCCTCC
>CAMWLH010000175.1 GCA_947175045.1 uncultured Clostridia bacterium
TAAAAAAACAGGCGGGAGATCGGCAATTTCACTAATTGCACATTTACTCTTGAAACGGCTTTGAAAAAACAGAGCGAAAAACAGGAATTTAACGGAGAAGCAAAAATGGATAGAAATGTATTGATTGAAAACCTGCGAACAACACTTTTGTGGGAAAACGTGTGCGGCTGTATTGAAAACATTAACTATGCGAATGTACTTTTGCAAAAGACGGACTTAGGAAACAATCTTATTGCCGAAAACGCCTCTATTCAGGACAGCGAGGATTTCTATATAACAACCGTTACGGAAAGTGATAATAAGATCGTTATAGGGTATGAAATGCCGTTTATCCTTTGTGTGAATGGGAAATACAATATTCAGGCAACAGCCGCGGGAGAGTTAAGTATACCCGACACAGAGAGTTATCCGTATGATAAGCATGATTTTTTGTCTATGGGCAAAAAGGAATTGTTGTCTTTCAGCAGTATCATCCGCATTTCCCAAATCATATACAGAGATGTTGAAATTATAGGTGTATAGGTATATGGTAATATCATATTGTTGCGGTTTATCGGGCAGTTACCTATGACAGATAACTGCTCATTTGGATATTTTGAAAAACAATTCTACAAACAGACATCAGCGGCACGAAAGGTAAAAGATAAACAGAAAACTCCCTCTTGACAGATTTTCAAAAAAATGTTATAATGTTCATGACCGACTGAGGTTGACAATTATTAAGGATAAAGGAGTTAAAATTATGAGGTTTGAAATTAAGGGCGAACCGCTTCCCGTCGTAATCGTGTACCTTGACGCAAACGAAACCGTCAATTGCCAGAAGGGCGCAATGTCCTGGATGACGCCGAATATGAAGATGGAAACACATACGGGCGGAATCGGCAAAGCGTTCAGCAAAATGTTCTCGGGCGAATCCATATTTACAAACACTTACGTTTCGGAGGGCGGACCTGGCATGATCGCTTTTGCGTCCAGTTTCCCCGGCTCGATTATCCCGTTTGATATAAGCAAGGGAGATATGATCGTGCAGAAGTCGGGTTATCTCGCTTCTCAGCCTACGGTCGAGCTGTCGATCGCGTTCCAGAAGAAGCTCGGCGCGGGATTCTTCGGCGGAGAGGGCTTCATTATGCAGAAGCTCCACGGTCAGGGCATGGCGTTTGTGGAAATCGACGGCTACGTTGTAGAGTACGATCTCCAGGACGGTCAGCAGATGCTTATCGATACGGGCTACCTCGCGGCTATGTCCAGCACCTGCAAAATGGATATCCAGCAGGTAAAGGGTATCGGAAACGTGCTCTTCGGCGGCGAGGGTCTGTTCAACACGGTTGTAACAGGTCCCGGCAAAATCTACCTCCAGACTATGCCCATCAGCAATTTCGCGGGCGCGGTAGCTGCCGTTATCCCCAGAAGCTGATATAAAAAACATCAGAATATAATATCAACAGGGCGGCTTATATACCAAAGCCGCCCTTAGATTTATTTGTTTCAGCTCACTGCCTGCGCGGTGTACAGCTTATAGTAATCTCCCTTTTTCGCCATAAGCTCGTCGTGCGTACCCGCCTCGGTAATTCCCTTGTTGGAAACGTACATTATCCTGTCGCAGCTGCGGATTGTGGACAGACGGTGCGCGATAATAAAAGACGTGCGTCCTTTCAGAAGATGATCCAGCCCGTTCTGGAGATAACGTTCTGTCTTGGCGTCGATTGACGACGTAGCCTCGTCCAGCACCAGTATCTTCGGGTCGGAAACTATCGTCCTCGCGAACGCTATAAGCTGCTTCTGCCCCTGTGAAAGCCCTGCGCCGCGCTCGTTCACTTCGGTTTCATAACCGTCTTTCAGCGACATGATATAGTCATCGATACCGACTATCTTACAGGCGGCGCGCACCTCGTCAAGCGTAGCGTCAAGCCTGCCGTAGCGCACGTTATCCATCAGCGTTCCGCTGAAAATAAAGCTGTCCTGAAGCATTATTCCCATCTGCGAGCGCAGCGACTTCAGCGTTACCTTTGAAATATCGCTGTCGTCTATCCTCACTCTGCCGCCGTTTATATTGTAAAAGCGGGATATAAGATTGACTATCGTAGTTTTTCCCGCGCCGGTAGGTCCCACAAGCGCTATGCTCTCCCCCGCCTTAACGTCAAAGGAAAGGTTTTCAAGAATATTTATGCCCTCCTCATAGGCGAATGTAACATCCTCAAAGTGAACGTCGCCTATTATCTCGGGCATTTCCACCGCATCGGGAGCGTCGTCGACGGTTATCGGCTCGTCCATCATCTCAAAAATTCTCTCAAGATACGCCACCGCGTTGATGAATGTGTTCATAAGATTGGACAGGTTCATCAGCGGCTGCCAGAAACGGGCGGAGTAATCCGTCATTGCAAGTATCGTACCGAGGGACAGCGTGCCCCTGAACGCGAGCAGTCCCACCGCGAAAATACCCGCGCGCACGGCGATCGACACGGTATCGGTAACGGGCCACACAAGGTTGGAGAACTTGACCGCCCTCATCCATGACTTGCGGTAGGCGTTTGCCAGTTTGTCGTTTATCTCCTCGCTTTCGTCCTCGCGCGTAAACATCTGGGATATCTTTACCCCGACAATGCTTTCATGGAGATAGGCGTTGAGGTTTGAGCTCTTGTTGGATACGCTCTGCCACGCCTTGCGCTGACGGTTCTTGATAAATATCATCACCGCCGCGTACAGCGGAAGCCCCGCCATGGTTATCAGCGCCAGCTGCCAGCTTACAAAGAACATGAATATCGTTATGAAAACAAGGTTGAATATCTCCAGAATAAAGTTTATAAGACCGTTTGTCATAAGGTCTGAGATGGAATTTATGTAGTTGATTATTCGTGTGAGTATCTTTCCGTGAGGACGGCTGTCGTAATACTCGAAAGACAATCTCTGCATATGCTCGAAAAGATCCCTGCGGATATCGTAGACGATATCCTGACCGACCTTTGTCATCATCGTGGAGCGTATTTTAGAGAATATTACACTGACAACTATGCACAGCAGCACTCCCAGACCACTGAGAAGAAGCTGAGGGATAGTTTCGGTGCTGCCCATATAGTTATCTATCGCGTTCTGAACGATAAGCGGGGAAAGCAGCCCGATAATAACCGCAACGGCGCTCAGCGTAAGCGACAACGCTATCCTGCCCTTGTACTTTCCCGCATAAATCAGCGAGCGCTTTAAGTGACGTATGTCGAACGGGGTTTCAAGCTGCTCGTCAATATCGAATTTATTTCGTGCCATTATCCTGCCCCCTTTAAGTCTGCAGATCGTAAACCTCGCGGTAGTAGCCGTTTTGGCTTATAAGCTCCTCGTGGCTGCCCTGCTCGATTATACGTCCGTTTTCCAGTACGATTATCTTATCTGCGTACCGCGCGGTGGAAATTCTCTGCGCTATAATAAGCTTTGTGCATGGGAAATCCAGGTTTGCCAAAGATTCCTGGATATGTTTTTCAGTCTCAAGATCCACCGCCGAGGTGGTGTCGTCGAGAATAAGTATAGCGGGCTTTACCGCCAGAGCTCTGGCAAGCGATATTCTCTGCTTCTGTCCGCCCGACAGCCCCACGCCGCGCTCTCCCACTATCGTGTCGTAGCCGTCAGACAGCCTGCGGATAAATCCGTCCGCGTCAGCCGCCTTTGCCACCTTTACAACGTCCTCCTCAGGCATTGAGGTGTCTCCGAAACTGATATTTCCGTCGATGGTATCGGAATACAGCAGCACGTCCTGCGTGGCAACGCCGATATTTCCGCGGAGCTGCTCCAGCTTAAGCAGGTGGACGCTAAATCCGTCGACCCTTACCTCTCCGTCCGTAGGATCATAAATACGCGGTATAAGCTCCGTAAGCGCGGTTTTGCCCGAACCCGTTTCGCCCATAAGCACCACGGTCTCACCCGGGTTTATCGTGAACGTTACATCGTCCAGCACCTTTGTGTCGCCGTACGCAAAGCTTACATGGTCAAACTCAATCTTACCATCGAATCGCTCCGGCTTGTCCACCGCGTCGGAGCGGGTGACGATACGCGGGCTTCCGTAATAAATCTCAATTATCTTGTTAGCCGACGCGGTAAAGCGCTGAAGATCGTTCACTATATTACCGAGAGTTCTCATCGGGTTGGACAACGTCCATATAAGTCCCGAAAACGCGGTGTATTCACCGAAGGTTATTCTTCCGCCTATTACGAACAGACCGCCGCATATCAGCATCACTACCGACAGCGACTGCGCCGTTACCTCAAGGTACGGAAAGAATTTCAGCCATGTGAACGCCGCATTTTTGGTAGCCTCACAATATTCTTTGCTTATCTCGTCGAATTTTTTTATCTCGTGTTCCTCGCGGGCAAAAGCTTTTATAACGCGGTTTCCCGAGATATTCTCTTCGGCGGCGGTGTTCATCCGCGACAGCCTTTCACGCTGCTCCACATACATCGGACCGACCTTGCGCTTAAGCAGCCAGGTTATCAGCAATATCACGGGGGTGAGCGCGATAAGGCACAGCGCCATCAGCCAGTCTATCGAAAAGAAGAATATCAGCGACGCGCCGAACAGCACCACGCACTCCACCATCGCCTTGATTATCCACGCCACCGAGTGCCTCACCATCTCAAGGTCGCCCGAAACGCGGGTCATAATATCTCCCGTGCGATAGAAATTATAAAACCGCGCGTCCTGATCCTCTATATTTCTGAAAAGAACCTTTCTCACGCGGTATATCAGCGACTGCGAGGATACCTCGAACAGCATGGCGCTGCCGTATTCAATGATTCCTCTCAGCACCGTAAATCCGACCATGGCAGCCAGCATGAATATCAGCGTATCGCTGTGGTGCTCCAGGTTATACAGCGCGTTCTCATTGATTATAAACGTATCCGTGATCTGCGAAGTAAAATAAGGCGTAATTATAAACATGGACGTGCACAGCACCAACAGCAGCAGACCGCATATGTACTTGACGCGGACGCCCTCCATATTCTTCCATAACCATCTGAACAGGAACATACTGATCCTCCTTATTTTAAAAAATTTTCGCACCGCGCCGAACAAATCGGCGCTATCCCGCTGTAAAAGCTCCGCTCCGCCGGTGCTACGTTTCGCTACTCTTTCACAGCGGATCGCGAAAAATTTTCCTGCGCGGGCGGTCACTTTACAACAGCTTTCAGCGCCTTTGCTCCGCGATTGTTTGTTGTTCTTGATTTTATGGCTTTCGCCGGTAACGATTTAACAATTTAATTTTTGGCTTCAAACTCTTTTTTCAGCATAGCGTAAACATAAAAATCATCAAAAATATTTTCATTCTC
>CAMWLH010000176.1 GCA_947175045.1 uncultured Clostridia bacterium
CCACTCCCGATACGGTGTGTGTGCGTGACGGTGCTATACTGTCGGATTTCCTGTATGTGAAAAACTGCGTAAATCAGCGTTTGATAATAAATAAGGTCAGCCCCAACTTCAAGGAGGAGGATATTCTCTATGATCTCGACGAGGTTATGGACAATGTGGGAATACCGCTTATAGGCGTCGTTCCCGAGGATCAGAATATCAAGATCTGCGGCGCAAAGGGCGAGCCGCTTCCTCCGAGCTGCGGCGGCGCTAAGGCTTACGGCGCCATCGCGAGAAGAATACTCGGCGAGGACGTTCCTCTTACCATCAAAATCGACTGACAGGGGGTAATAAAATTGAATATTGCACTTATAGCGCATGATTCAAAGAAGGAGCTGATGGTTCAGTTCTGCATCGCGTACTGCGGTGTTCTTAGCCGCCATAGTATTTGTGCGACGGGTACGACGGGCAAGCTGGTCTCGGAGTCCACGGGGCTTCAGATACAGCGTTTCCTCAGCGGTTCGCAGGGCGGAGATCAGCAGCTTGCCTCAAGCATAAGCTGCAACGAGATCGACCTGCTGATGTTCTTCCGCGACCCTCTGCACCCCAAGGCTCACGAGCCTAACGACGCCAATCTTCTTCGTCTGTGCGATGTACACAATATTCCTCTCGCGACCAACATCGCTACCGCCGAGGCGCTTATTCACGCTCTCGAACGCGGCGATCTGGACTGGCGCGAATATATGCATTAAGTATGCGTGGATCTGTCGCGGGCTGCCGTGAGGTTCGGCAGACTCGCGGTTTTATTCTTTCGGGTTTTTCGGGCGCTTTCTCGGGCGGCTTTTCTGCCGCCCCGATGAAATGTGCCTTTTTTGTTTTGGGTATTGAAATTGTTGCCGTTTTATGTTAAAATAAGGGGGTACTATGCAGAATATAAAGTTGATCGTGCTTGATCTTGACGGAACGCTGCTTAAAAGCGACAAAACCGTTTCCGACGTTACGCTTGACGCTCTTGAACGGGCAAGACGGGCGGGAATTAAGATAGCCTTTGCCTCGGCGCGCTCCGAAAAGGCTATGCTGCCCTACATATCCGCAGTAAAGCCCGACGCGGTGATTTCCAACGGCGGGGCTCTCGCGAAAGCGGGCGGGGTCGAGGTGTTCAACTGTCAGCTCCCCGCGGAGAGCGTGCGGCATATTATCAAAAGGTGCTTCGAGCTGTCGGACGGCGGCTGCGAGATAACGATAGAGAGCGATCACGGCTATTTCTGGAACTACAAGCCCGATACGGACTTGTCTTATATGGGAGATAACCGCGCCGCTGTTATCTACAATGATTTTCGGGATTTCAATTATCCGGCATATAAGGTAACCGCCGAGGTTGAACGCGAGCAGGACGCGCGGGCTATTGCCGCGGAAATACCCGACTGCGATACTTTGAGCTTCCGCGGGGAGTTATGGCGGCGTTTCGCCCGCAGGGACGCGACAAAGGTGAACGCGATAGAGCGCCTGCGCGTCTATTACGGTATTTCGCGTGAGAATGCCGCGGCGTTCGGCGATGATCTGAACGACGTGGATATGATAAGATACTGTGGCGTCGGAGTTGCTATGGGCAACGCTCTGCCCGAGGTAAAAGCGGCTGCTCGGTTTGTCACGGGGACTAATGATGAGGACGGGATCGCCCGGTTTATCGAGCGGGAGATTCTACACGGCATAGTTTAAAATAGGAGTTAGAGATGAAACAATTTCTTGAAATAGCGAAAATAGTGGCTACGCAAGGGCTGCGCGGCGAGGTGCGCTGTCAGTATTACTGCGACAGCGCGGAGGTTCTGTGCGAGTTTGAGGAGCTGTATTTTGACAAGGGCAGGACTGCGGTGAGAGTAGAGCGCGCATATCCTCACAAGAATGTGGTGATAATGCGCCTTGAGGGTGTTGACAGTATCGAAAAGGCTCAGCCGCTGATCGGGAAAATGCTGTATCTTGACAGGAACGACGCGGAGCTTGAAGAGGGTCTTTATTTCGTGCAGGATATAATCGGGCTGACTGTCAAAGATGTCGACAGCGGAAAGGTTTACGGAAAAATAACCGAGGTGTACCAGAATGGCGCCAGCGACGTTTATTCCATGAAGCAGCCCGATGGCAGCGAGCTGATGTTCCCCTGCATTGACGAGGTGGTTATAAAGACGGATATCGAAGCGGGCGAAATGCTTATCAGACCGCTCAAAGGGCTGTTTGATACGGCTGACGAGTAAGGAGCGGCATGAGGATAGATATAGCGACACTGTTTCCCGAAATGTGCGATTCTGTATTGGGCACAAGCATACTCGGACGCGCCATTCGCGGCGGGGCAGTGGATATAAGAACACATGACATAAGGCTTTACACGGAGAACAAACACTGCAGGGTGGACGACAAGCCGTACGGCGGCGGCACGGGAATGGTAATTCAGGCGCAGCCCGTGTATGACTGCGTGATGGCGATACTTGCCCAGCACAGGGTAAAGCCGAGGATAATATATATGTCGCCGCAGGGTGAGGTGCTTACGCAGAGCAAGGTAAAGGAGCTTTCCGAGGAGGAGGGGCTGATATTGCTGTGCGGGCATTACGAGGGCATAGACAACAGGGTGCTGGAGGAACTGGAAGTGGAAGAGCTTTCGGTGGGAGATTATGTGCTCACGGGCGGAGAGCTTCCCGCGCTGATAGTCGCGGACGCGGTCTCGAGGCTGATTGAGGGCGTGCTCCCAAACGAGGACGCTTACAGCATCGAAAGCCACTATAACGGGCTTCTGGAGTTCCCGCAGTACACACGCCCTGAGGAATGGCGCGGGCGAAAAGTCCCCAAAACGCTGCTTTCGGGAAATCATAAGAATGTAAGGGAGTGGCAGGAACGCGCGGCGCTTGAAATAACGCGGGAGAAGCGCCCCGATATGTATGAAAGGTACGTTGAGGGGAAGTCGGCGGAGAAAAAGGGAGATAAGTAGGTTGGACGATATGATAGATTGGGAAGCCCAATATTTAGTTGCCGACAGGCTCGGGTTGAGAGGATATAAGCCAAAGCATTTTGAGGAGTGCAGGTATATATGGAAAACATTTGTCCCTAAGCAGGGTCAGGCGGACTGCGTGCAGGGTGAGCTTCTGCGGGAGATCGAGAAGCTCAGGCATGAAGCGTGCAGCAACGGCAATATAAACTGGGACGATAATTTCGCATGGTTCTGCGGGAATATTTATGATATCCTTGCGGGTCCGGGCGTGTTCGGTCCGGACGAGCTTAAGGCTATACGGGAAATTCTCGGTTTTCTTAAGGAGAACGGCGAATATGCAGGGGCATATGCCGAAGGAAAGATAGATGACAGTGAATGCGATCCGATAAAACTGGCATACACCGATGATGATTTATATGATTATCTCGCGGATGCCGCGGCGGAATTTTATCTGAAAAACAAAAAGCCGATAGCCTATGAACATAAGGATTTTATATATCGGTGACGGTATTATGAAATACAGGAGATAAATATGACAAAAAATGTATATATAGCAATAACGGGGCGAGCAAACGCCGGAAAGTCCTCGCTGACAAATCTGTTGGTGGGGGAGAAGGTGAGTATTGTCAGCGAAAAGCCCCAGACTACCCGCAACAGGATAAACGGAGTATTGACCAATGGTGACACGCAGTATGTGTTTATTGATACCCCCGGAATGCACAAGCCGCGCACCAAGCTCTCGGAGCATATGGTAAAGGCGATACGGACAAGCGTCGACGACGTGGACTGCGCCATACTGATGGCGGACGTGACAAAGAAGATGTCCTCGGTGGAGCAGGAGCTGATGAGATCCTTCGCGAAGCGGGGAACGGAGGTAGTGCTGCTGCTGAATAAAGTCGACTTGATAAAGGACAAGAGCGAACTGCTTGGCATAATTGACGAATATTCAAAGCTGTATGAGTTTGCGGAAATAATCCCCATAAGCGTTAAAAAGCGCATAAATACGGATAAGATACTGCCCGTGCTGGAGCGCTACGCGGTCGAAGGAGATCATTTTTTCCCCGACGATATCGCCACCGACAGGACCGAGCGGTTTATGTGCGGCGAAATAATAAGGGAAAAGATACTGTGGACAATGCAGCAGGAGATTCCTCACGGCACGGTGGTGGACATAGAGCGGTTTGAAACGCGCAGAAAGAGCGGAAGCGAGATAGTTGACATAAGCGCGGTGATAATCTGTGAAAAGGACAGCCATAAGGGAATGATAATCGGAAAGGGCGGAGAGCGCCTTAAGCAGATCGGAAGCATGGCGCGTAAGGATATTGAGGAGCTGCTCGGGGCAAAGGTGAATTTGCAGACCTTTGTGAAGGTGCGCGAGGATTGGCGAAACCGTGAGGGCTTTATCAACGAGAGGGATTTTTAACAAAAAATGCTTGTAACATACGACGGGATAGTAGTAGGCAGGCGGGAACTGGGCGACAGCAATCTTTATCTGGATATACTGACGGAAGAGCAGGGTATAATCGAGGCGCTTGCCCATAACGCGAAAAAGATTAACAGCAGTCTGCTGTCCTCCGCGTCGCTGTTCGCTTATTCCGCGTTCTGCTTTAATTGTAATGAAAAATCAGGTCGGTATACGATAAACAGCGCCAAGCCAAAATACAGCTTTCACGGGATAGGCGGCGATATCGTCAGGCTGGCGCTGGCAAGCTATTTCGCGCAGGCGGTGCGGTTCTGCACTCCCGAAGAGCAGCGGCAGGACAGCCTTGTGCGTTTTTTTGCCATAGCGCTTTACGAGGCGGAGGAATCTGCGGAGCTTGGGGCGGTAAAAGCCTGCTTTGAGCTTAGGTATTCGGGAATGCTTGGGTTTCGTCCCGATCTGAGGGCGTGCTTCAACTGCGGGTGCTACGAGGCGGAGAAAATGTACTTTCTGCCCGACAGGGGACAGATTGTCTGCGGGGACTGCTTTAACAGGGAATACGGCGGCAGAAGCGCGGAGCTTCTTCCCGAAACGTTAGGTGCAATGCGGAATATAATTTACTCGGAGCTGTCAAGGTGCTTTAAGTTTAAGGTTTCTCCCGCGGCGGCGGTTCAGCTTTCAGAGATAACCGAAGATTATTTTTTAAGCAGAACTGAGCGCAGCTTCGGGGCGTTGGAGAATTATAAGGGGCTAATGTAAATCACAAGAACAATATAAAAATGGGAAGTAGGGACAAAAAGCATAAATCAACATTCAGCCCACGCAGGAGAATTTTCCGCAACAAGCCGTGAAAGCGCAGCGAAGCGGAGCTTTCACAGCGCGGTAGTGCGAGCGCAGCTCGCACGGTGCGGAAAATTCTTTCAAATAAGGAG
>CAMWLH010000177.1 GCA_947175045.1 uncultured Clostridia bacterium
TCTTCTTCGCGCGCTGACGTCCGCGAACGCTGGAGATCACATATATACCCGCCAGCAGGAGAATTATGATGATCGCAAAGAGCGTGAAGTTCTCTCTGATGAACGCCATTCTCCAGCCCTTAAAGGCTTCGTTGTATCCGCTTCTGGAGTTGTAGTAGAAGTAATCCATCGCCGTTTCAAAGTCGTTCTGATTGAGGTAGGCGTTTCCAAGACCGATATACGCCAGCCAGTAGTTGGAGTCGCGGCGGCGAACCTCGTTCCAAGGCTCGACCGAAGCCTCATATTTACCGGTGTTGAAAAGCGTTATCGCCTCGTGAACGATGGAACCGAACTCCGTGCGTCCGAACACCGTTACGCTGTTTTTACGTCCGTCAAGAACGAAAACGTTGTTTCCGAGGCTCTCTACCGCGTTGACCGTGGTGAACGTACCCTTCTGGGTGCCCGTTCCGCCGAAGATGAACAGCAGGTCGCACTCGTCGCTGTACTGGAATATACGTCCCGTTTCCAGATCGAGCAGATTTATTACGCCGTTATCACCGATATCAACGTCGGTGATACGCGAGGAATAAGTTCTTCCCCTGTAATACTTGGTGAGGAAATCGCCGAAGGTATAATCGTCATAGCCAAGGTTGACGAAAATATTCGTACCCGCGGAATTGAGCTTCTTAAGAATATCGGTATCCGAGTTTTTGGTCTCGGTTACGGTGTAGATGAAGTTATCTTCATCGATATCGAAGTTGGATATCTCCACGGGAACGTTTCGTCTCATTCTCATGATCTGCTCGCGGTTGAAAATGAGCTTCCAGAAAGCGTTCATGAGAACCTCGCCGGTTCTCTCAACGCGGTTCGCGCCGAAGTAGCCGTTAAAATCGCCCTCGCGTGCGAACACGATAGCGCCTCTTGTCGTGGAGTCTATAACCACATAAACGTTTTTTGCCGCGTCCACAAGCACCTTTGAGGGGTTGAAGGTCTGAGTCTGGTCGAAAACCTCTTCCTCGGGGCGGGTATATACCGCAACGACTCTGCCGTAGCCTATTCCGTCGGAATCGGTCTCCGCGTAAAAGGCAACCACTCTCTCATTCTCGTTGTCCGCGACGTAGATCATATCGTCGTCGTCAACGAAAACTCCCGTCGGACCCTTAAAGTAAACGCTGGTCTCCTTGTCGAACCTTGACTGGTCAAGCTCTCCCGAGCTTACCTTATTCTCTTTTCTCCTGAGCCATTCGCCCTGCTCGGAGAAATCAAGATACTCTATCGAAGTTATAAGATTGAACTTGCTGTCGGTTTTTATTATACGCCCTTTCATAGTTGAATCGAGCGTGCCTGAGTAAGCAGTGTCCGCTATATAGATCTCTTCGCTTTCCGAAACGAACATATCCGACGGCGTGTTTAGGTCGCCGCAGCCGATGTCCTTACCCGTTACGACCTTTTCCACAACGTAGCCGTTCTGCGAGGGAATGGGATCGCCGTACCAGTCGTAGTTGTAGCCGTCATAAGGCTCATCAGCGGCAACGCTTGTGCAGAGCATAGCCGCCGCCATAATGGCGGAAACCGCGCAAGCAGCGATGCGTTTGATTGATGGCACTGTAATCATCCTTTCGTTATGTATTTTTTCCATGATCCCGCCGAGAGCGCTTGGGATATGCCCCGCCGCGCTCCGTCCGCGGGCTTCGCGTTTTTCGGATCAGTCCTTAAGTCCCGAGTGAGCCATCGTTTCAACAACGTTGCTCTGGAGGATAAGGAACAGTATCATTGGCGGCAGCATCAGTACAACGACCGTCGCCGACGACACGCCCGTTCTGGCGATACCCGAAGCCGCGATCTGCTGCATAACGATAGGAATTGGCTTCAACTGCTCGCTGTATACGAATAGGTAGCCCGTGATCTGCCATGCGCCCTGGAACGCGAATATCATCAGCGTGAGCCACGCGGGCTTTACGTTGGGCATTACTATCTGCCAGCATATTCTCATATGGCTTGCGCCGTCCAGCTTTGCCGCTTCGATCATACTCTCGGGGATCTGACCCATGAACTGACGCATCAGGAACAGACCCATTGCCGTTGCGATATAAGGAAGCGTTATTGCAAAGTAGGTATCGATCATGCCCAGCACTGCCATAACGATGTACTGAACGATATAGGTTACCGAGGAGGTAAACAGCAGCGCAATCTCTATGATCTTGTTCATAGCCTTGACGCCGGGCGCCTTTACCTTAGCCAGCACATAAGCCGCCGAAGAGGACAGCAGAAGCTGTGCCACCGTAACTACAACGGAAACAAGCACCGAGTTGAAAACGTATCTTGAGAAAGGAACGTCCAGTGCGCCCGCCACCTTAAGCATATCCTCGAAGTTCAGCGTGGTGGGGTTCTGTACATAGAGCTTGGGCGGGAACACGAACAGCTCCTCTACCGGCTTTATGGACTGGATAAACGAGAAATAGATAGGGAACAGCATGAACAGACCGACGAGCACCAGCAGTATAAAAATCGCTATATCGCCGCCGCGGGAACCGCCCCACTTTTTTCTTTTCTTAATTAAGCGCATCTCCTATCCCTCCTTATGTATCCAGAATTCCGCTCATTGCTTTGCGGATAACGTTATTTACGAGAAGCATCACGAGGAACAGCACGAAGCATATCGCGCAGGCATAACCCATCTCATATCTGATGGAGCCGTAGTCGAAAGCGTGCGTCATGATGGTGTGCGCCGCGTAATCGGTCGAGGGGAACGCGGTCAGGAAACGACCAATATCACCCGCCGTAAAAGAGGAGGTGATCTGCATTACCGCCGCGAACAGAAGCTGCGGTCCCATTGATGGAACTGTGATGTAGATGAGCTCCTGGAAACGGTTCTTGATACCCTCGATAGCGCCCGCCTCGTAGCCGGACTTGTCGATACCCTGAAGACCCGCTCTCAGCGCAAGGAAGCCCGCGCCGAGCGCCATCCACATCTGCACGATGATAACGCACATGAGGATATACCGTGAGTCGGTCAGCCACTGCTGAGCGCCCTTGATAATTCCGAGGTTCAGCAGCACGGAGTTAAGGAAGCCGTAGGTATCGCCCGAGAATATGAGCTGCCATGTGGCGTAGATGTTACCCGCCAGCGTCGGCGCGTAGAAGACGTAGGTGAACACGGTTTTCAGCGGACCGGGCATCTCATTTATCAGCCATGCGAGCAGGAAGCAGAGGATATAGCTCACAGGACCCGTGATTATCGCGAACACCAGCGTATTCTGGATAGCGATAAGGAAAACGTCATCCGCCAGGAACAGGGTATAAAAGTTGCTCAGCCCCGTCCACTGGGGGAATTGTACCATGTTAAAATTCGTGAAGCCGATAGGGAGCGAGATCAAAACCGGAATCCCCGTAAAGACCACGAACAGTATGAAGAATGGGAGCGCTAAGACATAGGCGCTGCCGTTCTTTTTCATTTCACGCATCGTATAGCGAAACTTGCTGTCTTCGATATACTGCGATTTTTCTTTACCGAACAAACTGATTCCTCCTAATATTTATTCGGAGAGCGTGGCTCTCCCGCCTTGCAGTCGTTACTCCTCCGTATAGAAGCCAAGCTCCGTCAGCTTTCTTACGATCTCGTTGTTTATATCTCTGTTGTAGGAAGCAAGCTGGAGTCTGGGGTCTCTCTGATTGTTTACGACCGCTCTGAAAGCGTTGTAAACGTTACGGGTCACCGCATAGGAAGCGGGGATTATCGGAACCTCGCGCAGATTTGCCATCTGGTCGGCGATCTTGTTGTACTCCGCCGTTGACCAGTTCATCTTTTCGAGCGCTTCAAGGTTAGCTGTCGCGTAGCGTCCCATCGGGCCCATAATAGCCTCGATAGTTCTGCCGTATTCGACCTGAATGTCCGTGGAGGTGAACCACTTGATGAAATCCCATGCCGCCTCGGGGTTGGTGCAGCTCTTGAATATTACCGCGCCGGAAGAACCGGAGTTGGAGGTATAGTCAAGTATCCGATTGCCGTTCTCGTCCGTTCTGTAAGAGCCTGGAACGTGAGTGAAGTCCCACAGACCCTTGATCTCGGGCGCCGCAACGGTAAGCTGCGTATAGAAGGTCGCGTAGTTCTGGATAAGGATAGGCATCTCGCCTGTTCTGAAACGTGAGAAACCGTCATAGGTCTGCTCAAAATCGTAAATGGTGTAGAACTTTGTCCACTGTGTGAACGCCTCGACCGCCGCCTCGGTGTCAAAGGTGGTCGCGGTGTAGTTGTCGTTGTAGAAGCTCTGTCCCGTCTGAAGCATCAGCAGAACAAAGGTATTGCCCGCGTCGAATACCTGCGAGGAAATGTTGGAGGGCAATATCAGACCAACTTCGAGATATTTTCTCTGGAGGTCGGGCAGCATGTCTATCAGCGCGTCCCAGCTCTCGGGCGGCTCATCATAGCCGAGCTCCTCGAGAACGTCGGTGCGGTAGAACATCATCGGGAAGTTCTCGTCCAGCGGCAGCGCGTAGGTTCCGCCGTTAAACTCATACAGCGTCATTACATCGGGAGAGAACCGCTGAGCGACGGTGTTGAAGTCGGGGTTTGCGGAAAGCTCCACAAGCAGACCTCTTGAAGCGCATACAACGGGGAAGTCGCCGCCGCTGAACAGTGCCACCTCGGGTCCCTTGCCCGCGAGTGTTGCCTCAAGTATCGCGCCCTGTACCAGGCTTATGGAAGCCTGCGTGCTGTGGTCGGGGTTGTACTGGTTAGCAACCAGCTCGCTTACTACGGTAGCCTGGTCGCGTCCGAGGGATACCCAGACGTTGAGCGCCTGCGTGGTGCTCTCGGAGATCGAGGTGTAGTCCTCGAAGAAGGAGCCTATAAAGCCCTCAAATCCGAAAGCGAAAGCCTTGAAGAAGTTGCTCTTGTTGTCCTTGAATTTATCGTGAACAGTCTTTACTTCGATGTAATCGATCTCCAGCGGCTGATCACGGTAGTCGCGCATCCACGCGGAAACCGCTGTGATCTGGTCGCGGATACTGTCGATCATGGTCGGGATATCGTCAGGCTCGTCGATAGCGAGCTGGAGAATGATCGCCATTGTCTGGAGCGCCGCAGCCTCGGAGCCCTGCCCTGTCAGAGACTCGATACTTGCTTTCTCGGCGTAGAGCTGATCAACGGTGCTCTGGAATACGTCCAGCAACTCGGGTATCTGTACATCGAGATAATAGTCGTTGTACTCGTCGGGGCTGGGACCCGTGATCATCAGTATACGTCTGCGGTAGTAGTTCATGGTGTACACGAGGTCGTCAAGTCGCTGAATGACATCGAAGATATCGACGGGGAAAGCATC
>CAMWLH010000178.1 GCA_947175045.1 uncultured Clostridia bacterium
TGGGGGTGTGGGGTATATGTAAGCGCGTTTTGCGCTCCGGATATCTGCATGACCGCTGCGCAGATGTAAAAGGTTCTGTTTTTGAACAGCCTGGAAAACCCCGCCGACAGCAGCTTTGTCATTCCGCAGCCCCCCTCACCTCGCCGAGAAGGCTCACATAATAGCTTTCAAGGCTCTCATCGCGCTCCGCCGCGGAGATAAGCTCGCAGCCCTCCTCGGAAAGCGCCAGGGTCAGCTTGGTTATATTTATTTTCGCGTAAATATCCGCTTGGTTCGGCGAGATGACGCTGTACTCCTCACCCATTTTATCGAGAACCCTCGCCAGTGTGGCGGTATTGCTCACCTCGACTCTGGTGCACTTTCTGCAAGCCTTTTCAAGCTCCTCCGCGCTTATCTCCTTTATCATATGACCGCCGTCGATAAAGCCGAAGTGCGTGGCGAGCTTTGAAAGCTCTTCCAGAATATGGCTGGATATCAGCACGGTTATCTGCCGCTCGCGGTTTAGCTTAAGGATAAGCTCTCTGATCTCGATTATGCCCTGCGGGTCGAGACCGTTCACGGGCTCGTCAAGCACCAGAAAATCGGGGTCGCCCGCGAGAGCTATCGCGATACCGAGCCGCTGCTTCATACCCAGCGAGAAATTCCGCGCCTTTTTCCTGCCCGTATTTTCCAGACCTACCAGACGGAGCAGATCGTTTATTCCGTCGAAAGAGGGCAAGCCTAAAATTCTGAATTGCTCCTTTAAATTATCCTCCGCGGTCATTCCGAGATATATCGAGGGAGTTTCCACCACTGCGCCCATTCTGCGGCGGGTGCGGTTTATACCGTCCTCGGTATTGGGAACTCCGTAAAGGGAGAAGCCGCCCGAGGTGGGGTATTGTAATCCGCATATAAGCCGTATGAGCGTGGTCTTGCCCGCGCCGTTCTTTCCGACAAATCCGTATATTGCTCCCTTGGGGACGTTCATAGTGAGCCCGTTAAGCGCCTTAAAGTGCCCATAGCTTTTGCACAAATTGTTTGTCCTCAAAACATATTCCATTTTTCAGCCTCCTTGATTTGATGATATTATTTTAGCTTATATGGGTTAAGAAAGCGGTAAAGAAAAGTGTAAAGATTGAGTAAATAATTCAGCGCGGTAGGGTATCGGTTGCAGTCTTATGATATCTCAGTGCGGAGCAATACTCCTATTACTCAAAATTATCCTTTATTTTTTTGAAAATTTTGTGAAAATTTTTGAGATTTTATGGAAATTTTTGTCCGCTCGAATATTATAATGTGTCAAATTGAAAAAATAATTGGGTAATTATCGCCAAAAAAGCCTTTCATAAACGGAACAGCAAGGGAGAAATTTCCCGAGAAAATCACCGAAAAACCGATAACAGCCGCATTTGCGGGAATTTCCGATATAAGGCGGCAATGTTTACAGAAAGTGTTGTGAATAAAGTACTTGCAAAATTGCGGGGAATGATGTATAATATGTTTCGGCGTTGGTATTTGCCGACCCGAAGTCAGCCGCAGGATATACATAATAACCGTTAGAACCTGAAAGGATAGATATTTATGAGTAATAAAACAATGCCCTCCCTATTTATGCGCGGATTGGTCGTGTTCCCGTCGATGGTGCTGCATTTCGACGTTAGCCGCGAGCGCTCGGTAAACGCGCTTAAAAGCGCCGCAAAGGGCGATGGGCTTATCTTCCTGGTGGCACAGAAGGACGCGGGGAACATGGAGCCCTCCGTCAACGACGTTTTCGAGGTGGGAGTAGTCGCGGAGATCCGTCAGCTTCTCACCACGCCCGACGGCTCTACAAGAGTGCTGGTAGAGGGGCTTTACCGCGCTCGGCGCGTCAGAGTGGCGGGCTCGGTGAAATACTTCGAGCTTGAGGTAAAGGAGCTGCCCTCGCGCGGCGCACCTCCGTCGGATTCCACCCGCGACGCGGCTAAGCGTGCTCTGAAGGACACCTTCCGCGAGTATGCGTCCATGACCCCAAAAATGCCGCGGGAGCTGTTTGAAAGCATAATCAGCGAGGAGGACTGCTCCAACCTCTTTGATAAGATAGTATTTAATGTGGTTCTCAAGGTGGAGGAGAAGCAGAAGCTGCTCGAGACCAACGGCACTCTCTCCAGGATGAAGCTGCTTATATCCATGCTGCGCAGCGAGATGGAGATAATGGAGACCGAAATGGAGATACAGGAGCAGGTAAAGGAGCAGATCGACAAAAATCAGCGCGAATATTACCTGCGCGAGCAGCTTAAGGTGATCTCAAACCAGCTCGGCGAGGGAAGAAGCTCCTTTGAGGAATCCTTCGACTACATAGATAGGATAATGGAGCTGGCGCTCCCCGAGGAGACCGAGGAAAAGCTGATAAACGAGGCGGAGAAGCTGGAAAGAATGTCCCAGTCCTCGCAGGAGGCGGCGGTGCTGAGAACCTACCTTGACACCGTGCTTTCGCTCCCATGGAACGTAAGGACAAAGGATAAGCTGAATATCGCCAACGTGCAAAAGCAGCTCGATAAGGATCATTATGGAATGAAAAAGGTAAAGGAGCGCATTACCGAGACTATCGCGGTAAGAGCTCTCGCGCCGGATATAAAGGGTCAGATAATCTGCCTGTACGGTCCTCCCGGAGTGGGCAAAACCTCGATAGGGCGATCCGTTGCGGAGGCTCTCGGGCGGAAATACGTCCGCATTTCGCTGGGCGGAGTGCGCGACGAGGCTGAGATACGCGGTCACAGAAAGACCTATGTCGGAGCGATGCCCGGCAGAATAATCACCGCGCTTAAGCAGGCAAAGAGCATTAACCCCGTTATGCTGCTGGACGAGATAGACAAGATGGGCAGCGACTACAAGGGCGACCCTTCGTCGGCAATGCTGGAGGTGCTGGACAGCGAGCAGAACACCGCCTTTGTGGATCATTATATAGAGGTTCCCGTCGATTTGAGCGAGGTGCTGTTCATAACCACCGCGAACAATCTTGA
This sequence comes from uncultured Clostridia bacterium, assembly GCA_947175045.1. GTDB lineage: Bacteria > Bacillota > Clostridia > Oscillospirales > Ruminococcaceae > CAG-115. The sequence goes on from CAMWLH010000178.1 coordinate 2,979, forward strand.
TACTATCCCCGCGCCGCTGCGCGATCGTATGGAGATAATAGAGCTCAGCAGTTATACCCGCGAGGAGAAATTCAACATCGCCAAAAGGCACCTGCTGCCCAAGCAGCTCAAAAAGCACGGCGAGAAGCCGTCTACGGTAAAGGTGAACGACAAGGCGCTGTATTCTGTGATAGATTACTACACCCGTGAAGCGGGCGTGAGAAAGCTGGAGAGAAATATTGCCGATATATGCCGTAAATCCGCCAAGCTGCTGGTTTCGGGAGAAGCAAAGGTGTCGGTGACGGATAAGAATATCGAGGAGTTCCTCGGGATAAGGAAATATCACCCCGACGAGCTTGCGGCGCGTGACGAGGTGGGTCTGGTGAACGGACTTGCCTGGACCAGCGTAGGCGGCACCATGCTGCCGCTTGAGGTGCTTGTGCTCGATGGCACGGGCAAGACGGAGTTCACGGGATCGCTGGGCGACGTTATGAAGGAGTCCGCAAAGATCGCTGTGAGCCTTACGAGGGCTCTGGCGGACAAATACGGCATAGACCCTGAGTTCTACAAGAACAAGGATATCCATATCCATGCGCCCGAGGGAGCCGTTCCCAAGGACGGTCCCTCGGCGGGAGTTACGCTCACCACGGCGCTTATCTCCGCACTTTCGGGAACGCCCGTGCGCCGCGACGTCGCTATGACAGGGGAGATAACGCTGCGCGGAAAGGTTCTGGCGATAGGCGGGCTTAAGGAGAAGTCTATGGCAGCGTACCGCGCGGGGGTGAAGACCGTTTGCATACCCAAGGACAACGTTCCCGATCTTGAAGAGATCGACGACGTGGTAAAGGAGGGTATAAGGTTCGTTCCCGCTGAGGATATTTCCACCGTATTGGAAACGGCGCTCGTGCTGCCCAACTGCACCGCAGACCCCACAGGTTCAAAGCTGGCGGACAAGGGGCGCAAGCGCGTGAGAAAGACGGAGGATAAGGTGCCCGTTCTAAGCGCTAATTAGGCGCGGAAAATCGCAAGTTAGGACAAAATAAATGAATTTTAACAAAGCTGAATTTTTTACCTCCTACGGCAGCTTCAAGCAGATACCGCCCTCTGACAGGACGGAGATCGCCTTTTCCGGGCGCTCCAACGTGGGCAAATCCTCGCTGATAAACAAGCTGCTGAACCGAAAGGCGCTTGCGAGAGTAAGCGCCATGCCCGGCAAGACCGCTACCATAAATTTTTACGCGGTTGACGGCATATATTTCGCCGACCTGCCCGGGTACGGCTACGCCAAGGTGTCAAAGTCGGAAAAGGACAGATGGGGAGCACTTATAGAGGGCTATCTCCACGATGACAGGGAGCTCGGGCTGGTGTTCCAGCTTATCGACTTCCGGCATCCGCCCACCGCGGACGATGTGATGATGGTGAATTTCCTTATCGACAGCGGGCTGCCCTTTGTGGTGGTCCTCACCAAGGCGGATAAGCTGTCGAAAAAACAGCGCGCTGAGCGGCGGCAGGCTTTGCTGACGGAGCTCCCCTGCGGCGAGGATATAACGGTAGTGGAGTTCTCCGCCGAAACGGGGGAGGGCGCGGAGGAGCTGCGCGGTATAATCGCCGAAATATCCGAAAGTGCTTGACAATTGCGGCGCAGTATGTTATAATATACAAAAATAACCGCCACCGGGCGGCAAAAATGCGGAAGCATTCACACACCTCGTTAGGTCTTTGAAGAGGTGCGGTGGGTGCTTTTTCTTTTTGAAAGGGGAATGTAAATGCTTGGAAAATTCTTTACATTAAAGGGCTTTACAAAGCGGGATTTTTTATTGTGGGGAGGCTCGGTAGCGCTGATCCTTACAGCTTTTTTCGTCTTTGACAGGGAGAATTTTCTCTCGCCGATATCCTCGATAACAGGCGTGACCTCGCTGATATTCATAGCTAAGGGGAACCCTCTCGGGCAGGCGCTGACGATAGTTTTCAGCGTGTTCTACGGGATAATATCCTTTTCATTCGGCTACTACGGCGAGATGATAACCTATCTTGGAATGACCGCTCCCATGGCGGGCGCGGCAATGGTGAGCTGGATAAAAAATCCCTATAAAGAAAGCGCCGAGGTGAGCGTGAACAGCCTTAAGCTCCGCGAGCTGTGGATAATGCTGCCGATTGCCGCCGCCGTGACCGCCGCATTTTATTTTCTGTTGAGGACGCTTGGTACGGCTAATCTGCTGCCGAGTACCGTTTCGGTCACCACCAGCTTTTTGGCGGTTTATCTGCTGTTCCGACGCAGCCCGTTCTACGCGCTGGCTTATGCTGCAAATGATATTGTGCTGATAGTGCTGTGGGCAATGG
>CAMWLH010000179.1 GCA_947175045.1 uncultured Clostridia bacterium
CTACCGCACCGCGTTTTTCCGCGGTAATCTCGAGCTTATGATAACTCTCGCGCTGGTGCTGACGACGTTTATACTGGCTGCGGCAAGAATTTCGATGGGCTACGGCGTCAAGTATATGGGCTTTTTGGGCTTCGCCTCGCTTGCCGCGTTTGTGATCTTTTTCAGAGGGAGAAAGCTCGCCTTTCAGACCTCTAAGGAGCGTTTCACGGCGCTGCTCGGCAAAAGCTCCGACAGCTTTTACTATTCCGAGATAACCTCGGTCGGCAGCAGGGAACGCAGCTTTTTCGGCATACGGCGCGGGTTTGACGTGACTATCTCCTCGAAACTAAAGACCAGGACCTACCGCATTATCTGCCCGAAGGACGTCTCTTTTGAAAGCACCATTTTCGCGGAGATAGAACCAAATATCCGAATAAATAAAAAATCGGGCGAAAAGTAAAATGCTGTTGCAAAATATCTCAATATGAGGTATAATTTAGATGTATCACTTTGAAAAAAGAAAGGAACATATCAAAATGAATATTTTAGTCGTAGGCGGCGGCGGGCGCGAGCACGCGATAATCACCGCACTTTCAGGATCGCCGAGGGTTGACAAAATTTACGCCGCTCCGGGCAACGGCGGTATTTCAAGACTGGCGGAGTGCTTCCCCGTAAAAGCAACGGACATAGAGGGAATGGTTGAGCTTGCGAAAAAGCTCAAGCCCGATTATGTTTTTGTGGCTCCCGACGATCCGCTGGTGTTGGGCATGGTGGACAGGCTCAACGAAGCGGGCTTTAAAACATTCGGACCGAGAGCTGACGCGGCTGTTCTTGAGGGCAGCAAGGTATTCTCAAAAGCGCTGATGAAAAAGTACAATATCCCCACTGCTGCCTATGAGACATTTACCGACGCGGATAAAGCTATCGCCTATATCAAAGAGCAAAACAGCTATCCCGCCGTAATCAAGTGCGACGGACTGGCGCTGGGTAAGGGCGTTATCATCGCAAAGGATTTTTCCGAATCGGAGGCGGCGGTCAAATCCATGCTGCTGGACGGAAAATTCGGAAAATCGGGCAGCGAGATAGTTGTAGAGGAATTCATGACGGGTCCCGAGGTCACAGTGCTCGCCTTTACCGACGGAAAAACCGTAAAGCCCATGATATCCTCCATGGATCACAAGCGCGCCCTTGACAACGACGAGGGGCTTAACACGGGCGGAATGGGAACGATAGCACCCAACCCCAGATATACCGAGGAGTTTAAGAAAGAGTGCGAGGAGAAGATATTCAAGCCCACCATCGCCGCCATGCGGGCGGAGGGGAGACCCTTCAAAGGCTGTCTGTACTTTGGGCTTATGCTGACCCCGAACGGCGCTAAGGTCGTGGAATACAACTGTCGCTTCGGCGACCCCGAGGCTCAGGTGGTTCTGCCGCTGCTTGAAACCGATCTCACAGAAATTATGGACGCAATATGGGAAGAGCGTCTGGACGAGCTGGATATCAAATGGAGCGGCAAGTCCTGCGCCTGCGTCGTTATGGCAAGCGGAGGCTACCCCGAGAAATACGAAACGGGAAAAGCTATCAGCGGTCTGGACGAAAACGGACAATCCGATAAGGCATATATCTATCACGCGGGTACAAAGCTCGAGGACGGGAAATTCATTACCGCCGGCGGACGCGTTCTTGGCGTTACCGCAACTGGAGACGATCTGCGCTCCGCGCTGGATAAGGCTTACGCGGCGGTCGATACGATCTCCTTTGAAAAGGCGCATTACCGCAAGGATATCGGAAAAAGGGCGCTTGGGGACTAAATTCGCAGAACTTTACCCAATATTTACCGAAAAATCCTTGACAGGAATGGTATAATATGATAAACTATACAATAATGATAATCGGGGGGAATTTATTTGAAGATCGAGTGGAATAAAAAATATAACACCATAGCGGTTTACAGCCTTATCGTTATAGCGATAGCGATATTGTTTGTGGTGTTTGTATTCAGATTTGAATCCTTTGCGGACGTATTTTCAAAGATCGTGTCGGTAATGGCGCCCATAGTGGTGGGAATAGTTATAGCCTACGTACTCAACCCGCTGGTAATGCTGTTTGAAAACAAGTTTTTCAAGAAGCTCAAAACCGCTCCCCCGAAAAACGGTTCGGCCGATAAGCAGATTTTAAAGGAGACAAGCCCGAATATAATCGCGGAGCAGCTCAAAAAGCGGCAGAAATCCCCCAAAAAGAAAATGAAGGCGCGCCGCACTCTCGCGAGGGCGCTCTCGATAGTGCTCGCCTATATCGTGGTTCTGGCGGTTCTGGTGGGAATAGTTGTGGCGGTAGTCCCCAGCGTTTCGGAGAGCGTGCTCGATCTTGTGGATAAGTTCCCCACATATTTTAACGAGCTTGAAGCCAAATTGAAGCTCCTGTTTGAAAACAACCCCGAGATAGCGGCGCTGATTTCGGACGAATTTGACGATCTGAACGACGTAATGAAGGATCTTGCGTCCTATGTCACGCCCTATGCGACGGGAATTGTCGGCGGAGTTACGGACGGCATTTTCAAGGTCGCCTCCGCGCTGTTTACGGGCACGAAAAACTTTATTATAGGACTTATCATCGCGATCTACTTCCTGCTAAGCAAGGAGCGTATGCTGGCGCAATCCAAGAAAATATTCTTTGCGCTGTTCAAGTTTGAGCGCTGCAAGCGCATATTCAGCACCTGCTCGCGCAGCAACAAGATATTCACCAAATTCATAGCCACTAACCTTGTGGACGCGTTTATCATCTTCGCCGCTATGGAGGTGGGCTGTGTTATCATGGGTATGCCCTACGCTACCCTTATCGCGGTGGTGTGCGCAGTTACCAACCTTATCCCGTTCTTCGGTCCGTTTATCGGAGCTATACCCAGCGGATTCCTTATACTGCTGGTCGACCCCATCAAGGTGCTTTGGTTCGCGATATTCGTCGTAGTGCTCCAGCAGATAGACGGCAACCTTATCAAGCCTTTCCTGTTCGGCGAGACTATGGGTCTGCCTGCCATATGGGTGCTGATATCTATCATCGTCGGCGGCGGATTGTGCGGTATTCCAGGAATGATACTGGGCGCTCCCGTTTTCGCGGTGTTCTACCTGCTGTTCGCGGAGTTCGTTACCGGCAAGCTCAAGAAAAAGGAGCTCCCCGAGGATACGGACGACTATACGATACCTGTCGAGCATTTCACCGCGGAGCATATCGAGCCTAAAATAGAAAAAAAGACATAAATTTCAGCTCCGACATGAGAAGCTCATTGCCGAAAAGGGACAGTATTACAGGCTGTATACGGGCGCGTTCGAGCTTGAATAAAAAATTTGTGCGGACGGCAATTTGCCGTCCGCTCTCTGTTATCTGTATTTATTGACAAACTGTATTATGGTTGACGTAATTCGAACAGAATAAAGGTAATTTTGGTTGCCGCCATATTCTCCTGAATTGATTGCGATCACTTTTTGATTTGAATCAAGAATGAGGGGCCCGCCACTACAACCCGGTACTGAATACGCTGTATGTAAAAGATATTTGGGCTGTGGTGATGAATCGGTATATCCATGGCTTACCCAAAATTCATTATGTAAGCCATTTGAGGAAGAAATAGGTTTATCTTTCGGAAATCCATATAAATGAACATAGGCATCATCAAGTGTAGAATTTGATGTTGTACTTAAACCAAAATAGCCATCTGAAACATCTGCGGTTACATATATAACACCATAATCATCGGGGTCATTAGAATATGGGTCATAATTCGCTATTGCTCCATCACTTGGAATGGCTCTGTAAGAAACTTTTTTTGGTAATCCGGATTCAAAGCCTCCGGGATAAATTTCTACTTTATCGGGTGTACCGTATTCTGGTTTGTAGAGAACATGTCCTGCAGTAAGAAGGATGTTTTTACCAACAAAAAAGGCAGTACCCCTATATATATTCGCACCATCATTATAATAAACCAATATTTCAGCAATATATTTAGCGGGTGCGGTTGAAGGTGCAGATACTTTCGCTCTGCTATACGGATCTAATGATAGAGGGTTTGCGGAAGCGCTCGCATCTTCATACGGCATATAACTCGGAAAACCCTCTGACGAAATAGTCTTGCCGCGCCATCTAATATCAAGATATATGTCACCATGGTCGAAAACGATAGAATCTTCAGGTTCCTTTATCTCCAACAATCGATCAAGAATATACCTTGTTTCTTCAGGAGCACATGATTTATATGAGCCCACATTAGACTCTGTCCCTTTAAATTCTTCTTTTATGGACACGGTCACAGATTCGTCACCATAAAGATTTCTCCTGTTTTCATTATGTGTAACAGGCTCTGCCGGTGGATTTTCCGCAAGCTCATTTTTAACCGCATCAAGACCATACCCAAGTATGTCGCTCCAATGCACAAGACCGTTTTCATCTGCTTTGCTCTCTATATCACTGATGGTATCTGTAACGATAAAATTGCCGACTTTAGCTGTGTCCTCCTCGTTTTCCACAGTCTGTGCCGCCGCCGTAAAGGACAGTGCCATACATATCGCCAAAGCTATTGAAGTAAGTTTTTTGATAATTTTCATAAGTATTGATTCCATTTCTAAAGACATTTGGCATTATCAACCAATTTAATTATATCACATAGTATTTACAAAGTCAAGCGTAATTTCATAAACTTTTCACAAATCCCCCTCCCCCGCACGGATATGGCTCAAATTACCCGCAATGCCGTAAAAAAGTGATAACAATTACTGAAAATAACAGTTGATTTTTCGGCTTGTTTTAAGGTATTTATTGTCCGCTTTGATATATTGCTTCAGATGTTATTCTCGCTGTGAAGAAGCGTATCGATTTGTTTATAAACAATCTGTTGACATTTAACGATCTTTTCCTCGGAAAGGACTGGTGCCAGCATAAAATTCCATGCCAACTCACAAACGCATATCTGATCAATCTCGTTGGTGAGCATTCTTATCACATTTTCAGACGCTCCGTACAGCGCGACAAAAAGCTCGTCGGAAAATGAGAAGAATAGTTTTTTCCCTTTAATTTCATTTGAATGAGTAAGAAATTTTTCAAGTATTGCAGTGTTTCCCGACAAGGGCTCTTTCCCTTTTATGCTTGTATAAAAATCCTCTTTTGTCGGAAAGAAATCGGGACGCTTTAATTTTAAAAAAGTGAACTCTTGAGTTGAAAGCCTGTTTTCAAGTATTTTGATAATTGCAGTTGCTGTCTCTTCTACACCTCTGACGCTGCCGCCGACTCCTTACGTGTAGATCTCGGTGGTCGCCGTA
>CAMWLH010000180.1 GCA_947175045.1 uncultured Clostridia bacterium
GCTTCTGATATTCTTATTGGAGAGTGTGTACAGCTTGTTGTCCTTGATGAATTTTGTTCCCGTGTCCACAAACAGAAAGGTGATATTTCTCTCCACGCATTCAGCGCGAAGGCTCTGCACCCACTCAAAGCGGCAGGGACGCGCTCCCGCATAGTTTTCTCCGCCGCAGCTCACCTGTTCTATTTGTCCGCTGTCCAGCCATTTCGCAAGACTTATCGCGCCGATAAAGGGCGCGGCGTTTACTCCCTTGTGCTTGAACGGAAGCTCCAGCAAAAGCGGGACGCGCTCGTCCGCGCGGCGCTGATTCTCGGTCGAAACGCTCAGAAACACGTTCTCCCAGCCGTCCCCCCAATCCTTGGGCAGACATTCGGCAACGCGCTGCGGGCGTTTTGTGAAGAATGAGAATACCACGTCGCCTCTCGCGCGAATAATGTCCCATGCCTCGCTCCGCCACTCGTCAGCTTCCTCAAGGAAAAAGTCCGAGGTCATGCAGGCATACAGCATTTCGCCGCTGCGTATCTTGTACGCTCCGCGCCTGTCCTTGTGCAGCGGGTAATCGAAATTGCTCTTTACACGGTATATCTCCGCGCCGTTGTGCCCGCGCTGCTCGTCCAGAAAATACATATAGCAGTTCGCGCAGCCCTCGCTTACCTTATGACAGCCGTGCCATGGGTTCCATATATTGCGCAGAGTATATCACCCCGAATCAGCCGTAAATTCTTTCCCACACCCGCGGGAATTTTTCCCTCACAAACTCGGTATAGGAGCAGTCCGCGGGCAGGTGCTTTTCTCTGATATAGCTTTCTGTCAGGGAGTACCAACGTTCAAGCTCTTTTTGAGATTTATCCTCAAATCTTCCGAGCTTCATTCTGCCCTCTTCAATATATTTCATAAACAGCTCGTAAGCGTTCGTGACTTCAATGCACCCCATAGTTTTTATCGGCTCTGTCGCGAGCCTTGCACATGGAATATTCTTAAAGGGAATGACCTGCACCTCGTCGGCGTTTACCTCATATATGTACCCGCTCACTCCATCCGAAACCTCTTTCAGAGCGTTCGGATAAAGCTCATGATATATCAGTGTATCTCCCTCAAAGCCGTATGGAAACCAGTAATAGGGACGTTCCACCGCGTTGCACAGATAAAACGCCGCCACAGCCTCAAGAGTTGACATATAAACATATGGGCGGTCATGGTCGGCTAAGTTAGGCTTAAGCACACCAATGCCGCCTGTCCTGCTGCCGTGATAAAGTGTCACGCAAATCCCTCCAAAATAATCGCCCATACTATAATATTATACAGTATGGGCGGTCAATTGTCAATCGGTTAAGGAAAAAATAACGGGGCTGAAGCTCTCATCTGTTTCGTCTATTTGGAGCAGAACTTCTTTGCCGTCAAAAACCAGCTCTCCGATTTTTTCCGTCGGGATAAGATTCATATCCACAAAAGAAATTTTTTCGTAATCAAGGTCCGCATCATATACCAACAGCCTGTTATCTTCCGCTGTGAGAACCATTTCGGAAAAATAATTGCTGAATCCGTATTCCAATACCTGCTTTTCCGCGGTATCAAAACAGCCGATTTGTGAGCGGTGAATTCCCGAACCCCACGAAAAAGTAAAATACAGCTCCTCGCAGTCGTCCCCGTTAAGGTCGGCAATAGCAAACGAGTCCGCTCCAAAGCCTCCGAAGAATGTTCCGAGCGTGTAGTACTCACCGTCATAAAACAATATCGAAGCGCAGGACTTATTGTATTTGTATATCGTCATTCCGTATTTTTCGGTAATATCGGGGGGAGTCACATTATAACGTATGTCGTACTCAGGCTCGCTGTCGCAGTCCTGTGCGTCGGGGTCGTCATCTGTTTCAGAGGGGGTAAGCTGAAAGGTCACGATCTCGGTTTGGTCGGGATACGCGGCGATATTCACGTTAAGAGCGACATTTTCCGTTATGCTGTCACCGTATCGCGTTACATGATTTGCGCAGCCCGCGAGAAAAACCGCCGCGAAAACCAAAGAAAGAGTTTTATTTTTCATATCATACTTTTATAAAATGCGCGATATAACTTTGGAAATCCCCCCAGAGCGACGGGATATCGAAGCCGCTGTTCATAAGCAGCTCCGCGGAGTAGACCCTGCCCGTTTCCTCGTGCTTGTAGTACGCGCCCTTTTCCAGACCCGCAAGGCGTACTCTGTGCAGGAAAACGCTCGGCTCTTTAAGCACCTGAATGTACTCCAGCAGTGCCTCGCTCTTATCCTTTGCGACAAATTCCCAAGCGTCGAAACGGTCGTTGTCAAAGGGATTTCCGATACGGTAGTAGTCGCCCGTGCGGACAAGTGGATTGTACTTGTTGAACTCCTCGATCTGCTTTTTTATATTCCATTTGTCATCGTCAGAGATTTTGGTAATATCCAGCTCGTATCCGAACGTTCCCACCATAGCCACGCGCCCTCTTGTTTCAAAGGGGGTTATTCTGCCCACGCAGTGATTGGGGCTGTCGGAAACGTGTGCGCCGAAGCAGGAGCAGGGATAGCAAAGCGACGTGCCGTACTGAATTTTAAGGCGCTCGATAGCGTCTGTGTCGTCGCTGGTCCATATCTGAGGGGAGTAGTACAGCATACCCGCGTCGAAGCGTGAGCCGCCGCCCGCGCAGTTTTCAAGCAGCAGATCGGGGAAATCCGTCAGCAGGCGCTCCTGTATCTCATAAACTCCCAGAACGTATCTGTGCCATATCTCGCGCTGCCTTTCGGGAGGCAGAACCTCGTTACCGACCTCGGTGAGCTGCCTGTTCATATCCCACTTCACATACTCTATGTTGGCGGAGGACAATATCTTATACATCTGCCCGTATATATGGTCGCGCACTTCCTTGCGCGAGAAGTCAATGACAAGCTGAGAGCGGGCGGTGGTGCGCGGACGTCCGGGAATATGGATACACCAGTCGGGGTGTGCCTTGTAAAGCTCGCTGTCGGGGGAGATCATCTCGGGCTCAAACCATATGCCGAATTTCAGCCCCAGCTTATTCACCTCGTCCACGAGATATTTCAGCCCGCCCTTTATCTTCTCCTCGTTCACGAACCAGTCGCCGAGAGAGCTTCTGTCGTCATTGCGGTGACCGAACCACCCGTCGTCCATTACCAGCATTTCAATACCCGCTTTGGCGGATTCGCGGGCGATATCCAGCAGCTTTTCGGTGTCGAAATTGAAGTAGGTAGCCTCCCAGTTGTTGATGAGTATCGGGCGGCGGATATCCTTCCATTTGCCGCGGGTGAGATTGTTTCGCATTACGTCATGGAACGTGCGGGACATCTCTCCTATACCCTTGTCCGAGAACGCCATGATTACCTCGGGAGCTTGAAATTCCTCGTTAAGGTCTAAATGCCAACTGAAATCATAGGGATTTATACCCGAGAAAATACGGGTCTTTTCATACTGATTGACCTCGCAGCCCGCAACAAAGCTGCCCGAATAGCACAGCGCGAAGCCGTAGCAGTCGCCGTAGTCCTCGGTCGCTTTCTTATCCACGATGGCAATAAAATTGTTGTGAGCATGACTGGTAGAACCGCGGCAGCTGTCCACCAGCTGCTTGCCGAAATGGAGCGGATTGCGCTGCACATGGCGTTCTCTCGCCCATGTTCCGTAAAGGGTTATCATATCGTAATCCTTGCCGTCAAGCTCCACGCAGGCTGACAGCAGGCGGCGAAGCTCTATGGGATCGCTGCCGCCGTTGCGTACCTTTACGGAGCGCGTGATAACGTCCAGCTTCTCAAAGACGGAATACTGCAGGGTTATCTCAAGACCGTTGAGGGGGTCTTTGCAGTAAACCTCAAGGCTCGTTGCCTCGTCCTCGCTGTTGGCATAGGTGGCGGGCAGACCCTCGAGCTTTTTCTTGCCCTTGTAAATATTGTAACCCGAATAATAGCACTCGCAGGCGCTCATGCCGTTTTTGTCCATAAGCTGCATACAAGGCTCTCGGAAATCCGCCACGCCGCTTGTGGGGAACTCCATTGCGGCGCAGTCAAAGCTGTGCGGTCCCATAGCGTCGTGAACGGCGGGAACAAACGGCTCGTCGTTCGGGATGCGCATCATATGGGTAATATTCGTTTCGGGAATATACGCGCCGTAATACAGATGTATCAGATTATTGGACTCCGTTACATGGAAAGCATAGGAGCTGTGGGGCGTGTCCAGCTTGAACACGCGCTTTTTTTCATCATAGATTATTGGCATAAATTATACCTCTCGTCAGCATTTTTTTCCGCTTGCCGCGGCTGGTTTTATTGTAGCATATTCGCGGCATTATTGCAATAGGAAAAGATAATTTATTTTTGGGATATGGATATTCAAACAAAATGTTACACGTTGCGCAGGATTTCGACATCATGTGCAATGTGTATTGAAAAATTGGCAAAAGTATACTATAATTACCGTATAAGAACATATGCGGCTTGGTTTCAACCAAACGGCGGCTTTTGCATATTAAGTAAATCAGGTGATACTTAATTCAAACAGCCCTGTAATATAATTTTTTAAGGAGGCACTCAAATGGCGATCAAATCAGTAAATCTCCCGCCGACGGAATTCGGCGCGAAGCTCAAATCCAACAGCGACGAGGATTTTCGAGTGGTATACCGTCCGAGCGAACGAAACCCGGATTTCTACATATACCACGATCTGTGGTATCCCGAGGAGGATTATCCCGACGGCTATGTCGCGGTGCCGTTTGGTTCGGTGTATGGCGGGAAAACAATGTATCCTCAAGGCACGGTTTTCGCGAACGTTGAGGGCAGCTCCCGCGACACGAAACCGAAGGATCCGGACGGAAATACTTGTACCTCGTGGCGGCAGCTGATGAAAGCTTATAATTTAGCAAATTACACCACCTGCTGTGCTGAACTGAATAGAATATACGATTCCGCGACCGGCGCGCCGCTGTTGAACTTCAGCTGCACAAACGAAGGTGAAGAAAAATATGACCCCGACTTTAATAAATGTATCTGGATAAAGGGCGCGCATGTTTTAATGGACGAAACGGCATCGCGCAAACCGCCGGAGGGCTCGACGGTGTACCTGCTCCCTCTTTGCGGTGAGCATAATATACACAAGATAAATCCAAATTCAAGATACGGTACGGGTTACTATATGAGGCTCGGACGTGCTCAGGAGGTAATAATTCTGACGGGATTTATTCCCTCGGATACAATTCAAAAGGCGATATTAAAGGGGGAACCTGAAGTGAAAAACTTGCAGACAACCGAAAAACCACAGCTGTCTATAGG
>CAMWLH010000181.1 GCA_947175045.1 uncultured Clostridia bacterium
GTGTGGGACGATGTTGATTATATGTTTGTGGATATGCCTCCGGGAACGGGCGACGTGCCGCTGACGGTGTTCCAGTCGATACCGCTTGACGGCATAATCGTTGTGACCTCTCCGCAGGAGCTTGTGTCGATGATAGTCGGCAAGGCGGTAAAGATGGCGGAAATGATGAATGTTCCGATAATCGGACTTGTGGAGAATATGAGCTATGCGGTCTGCCCCGACTGCGGAAAGCAGATAAAGGTGTTCGGCGAAAGCCATATTGACGAAACAGCCGAGAAATTCGGCTTGAAGGTTCTGGCAAAGCTGCCCATAGACCCCGAAACGGCAGGTCTGGTGGACAAGGGCTTGCTGGAGCTGACGGAGTCGACCGCCGCCGACCCGATAGCCGACGCGGTGGAGGAGTTCTGCAAGTGAGCGGGCGCAAGGGTGATATGGCGTATGAGAACTTCCTGAAAGGATATAACTGCACGCAGGCTGTCGCGGTGGCGTTCGCGGAGGAGCTTGGGCTTTCCGAGGAGAGGGCGGCGCGGCTTTCATCGGGCTTCGGCGGCGGCATGGGGCGCATGAGAGAAGTCTGCGGGACATTTTCGGGGGTAGTGTTGGTGTTAAGTCAGCTTTACGGTTACTCCGAGCCGAAGAACCTTGCCGCGAAAACGGAGCTGTACGAGCGTATACGGGAGCTTGCCGACCGTTTCCGCGCCGCCAACGGAAGCATCATATGCAGGGAGCTTCTCGGGCTTAAGGAGGCGGAAAAGTCCGCCGTACCCGAGGCACGCACCCCCGAATATTACAAAAAAAGACCCTGTCCCGAGCTTTGCCGGTTCGCCGCGGATATGCTGGAAAACTATATCGCGGAACAAGAGCGATAGATTTTTGGAGGGTGAAATGAATTTTAAAAAAATTATCTCGATCATAGCCGCCGCGGCGCTGTGTGTGACGGCGGCGGGCTGCAGGGGCGGAGAGGAAAGCTCCGCTCCGTTGGAGAGCGTTGACGGTTCGGAGATATCCAATACTGTTGAAGCGGGAGTGCCGAGTGATATCAAGCCGCTCGAAAGCTATGGTGAGGACAGCCTTGTATATCGGGCGGAATCAATGAACACGATGGAGTTCACCGCGGCAATGCAGCCCGGGTGGAATCTCGGTAATACGCTCGATGCGACGGGCGGCGAGACCTCGTGGGGAAACCCCAAGGCTACCCCCGAGCTTATACAGAAGATCAAGGACGAGGGCTTCAATTCCATCAGAATACCCATAACCTGGGGGCATATGATGAATGAGGAAAACGTCATCGACGCGAGCTATCTCGCGCGCACCAAAGAAGTTATAAACTACGCGCTGGACGCCGATCTGTTGGTATTTGTGAATATTCACCATGACTCATGGCAGTGGCTGAACGCGATAACTCCCGACGAGAATGACGCGAATTACCTTAAATTCATGGCGATATGGGAGCAGCTTGCAGAGGCTTACAAGGATTATCCCCGAGCGGTCATCTTTGAGTCGATAAACGAGCCGCGCTTCGACAAGGAAAGCACCTATGCGGAGTGTCTGGATATGATGAATAAGGCGTGCGTGGAGATAGTGAGGGCAAGCGGCGGCAACAACGCCGAGCGTCTTATAGTGCTCCCCACAAAGGACACCAACAGCGAGCAGAAATATCTTGACCAACTCTATGGGACTATCACGGATATCAACGATCCGAATATTATCGCGACGGTGCATTATTACGGTTACTGGCCTTTCTCGGTGAATATCGCGGGCGAGACAGAGTTCAAGGGAACCTCCGTGACCGATATTGACGGGCTCGTGTCGCGGTTAAAGACCACCTTTATCGACAACGGTATCCCCGTGATTATCGGCGAGTGGGGACTGCTGGGCTTCGACACGGCGCTGGATACGGTAGAGCACGGCGAGATACTGAAATTCTTTGAGTATTTCTGCAACGCGGTCAGAGAAAACGGGCTTACCACCATGTGGTGGGACAACGGACAGCATATCAACCGTTACAGCTACGAGTGGGCTGATCCCTCTCTTATGGCGATAATCAAACAGAGTATGCAGGGGAGAAGTTCCACTGCCGAGCGCGACTTTATCAATATCTTTGACGGAAATGCCGAGGAAAAGCAGCTTAAGCTCTCGCTGAACGGCAATACCTTTGAGGGAATAAGAACCGAGAGCGGAGAGCCCGTCGGGTACACCCTTGACGAGGACACGCTCACGCTTACCGCCGATTACGTCGCGTCACTTGTGACCGGCCCCGCGCAGTACGGCTTGCTTGAGACCCTTTATCTGGAGTTTTCGGCGGGTCCCGACTGGACGGTGTATGTGTATAACACCTCAACTCCCGAGTTTACTGAGGTTGAGGGAAGAAAGGGAGCGCTGACTATTCCGTGCGATTTCAAGGGAACGCAGCTTAAGACCGTTGAAGCGAAGTATATCAGCGGCGGCAGCAATACCCCCGGCTCGCAGAACTGGACATCGTTCAAGCAGTACGGCGACCAGTTTACGACGGTTACGGACGGAGTGCGCTTCACCAACAACTTCTTTAACGAGACCGCGGGCGAGTGTGAGATACAGTTTATATTCTACTTCTGGAATGATACCACGGTTGAGTATAACTTGACCGTATCCGACGGAAAGGTTGTCGGGATACCTGTTACGGCTGAATAATAATTTGCGGCACGCCCCGTGTGGGACGCGCCGCTTTTTTTATTTCAGCTTGATGGGTCTTAGAACCTCATAGCCGATACCCTCAGGGTAATGCCGCTGATAGCAGGGGGCGTTATCATTCCAGATATACTTTCCGCCGCCATACTCGCTTATGTCGTAATTCCACGCGAGCCGTTCAACTCTGCCCATGACCTCGCCGTTGTCCTTAAGGAAGTCATACGGCGGGTGATAGAATACAAGATAATATCCCGCGGGAATATCGCGTATCTCGAAACCATCGGGAACAGTGCCGCTGTAATCGGCGGGCACGCCCATGCCGTAGAAGTAGCGGCGCTTACCACCTTTTAACGACCAGCCCGCAGTATGACAGGTAATTATAGGATCGCTGACGTTGCTCATGCTGTCGATGGTTCCGCATATCTCGTCGCAGTTGTGGCGCTCCCAGAAGCTGCCGTAGTTCTCTGCTTCGTCGTCCCATATGCCGATGTACTTGTGGGCGGGAATAAACTCCACTCTTACTTTTGCTTCGGTAATATCGCTCATTTTAACTCCTCCTTTATAGAGCTCGTAATAGTGTTCGGGGAAGAAAACCACCTTTCGTATCGGCAGCGGAACGGGCACGGGATTTCGTCTGTACGCCGCGGGTGCGCACCCGAACGCCGTCACAAAGGCTCTCGTCAGAGCCTCCTGCGAGGAAAACCCGTATTTGAAGGCAATGTCAATTATCCGCTCATTTGAGTCCCTCAGCTCCAGCGCCGCCAGCGCCAGCCGCCGTCCCGAAATATAGCGTTTTATCGTAATGCCGCAAATTTTGTGGAACTGAACCGAGCAGTAGTAGGGCGAGTATCCGATCTGCTCCGACATTTTCGGCAGTGTGGGGTTTTCGCCGATATTCTCCTCTATCCAGTCCAACATTTTCTGTATCGCTTCGTTCCATTCGTACAAGGCTGTTCCCTCCCTTCGAGTATATTCTATCACAAACAGGGGAATAAAATCTTGATATAAGTTGCGGAAATACAAAATCCCGCAGACAAAGCCCGCGGGGTCTTGCATATTTATTATTAAAGAGATCAGAAATCTACCTCGGTATCGTAGTAGCAGCACTTAAGCAGCTTCTCCATCTCCTCCTGAGAGGGCTGACGGGGATTGGAGCCCGTGCACGCGTCCAGAATAGCGTTCTTTGCGATCTCGGGCAATCTCTCGAGGAATACGTTCTCGGGAACGAAGCCCTGCTCGCAGGGATAGCTGTCCGCGCCGTAGTTCTTTATGCAGTGCGGTATCTTCAGATCGTCATTCATCTTTCTGAGATACTTTATAAGCAGTTCAACCTTTTCGTCGTCGTTATTTCCGCCGAGGTGCATATAGTCCGCGATAACGCCGTAGCGCTTCTTGGCAGTGGGGTCTTTCGCGTTGAACGCGATAACCTTGGGCAGGTACATAGCGTTAGCCGCGCCGTGGATAATATGTGCGCCGCAGTCCTGGAAGATAGCGCCCGTCTTGTGAGCCATAGAGTGAACTATACCCAACAGAGCGTTGGAGAACGCCATACCCGCAAGGCACTGAGCGTTGTGCATTCTTGCTCTTGCTTCCATATCGCCGTTGTAGGAGGGAACAAGGTCGTCCATTATCATCTCAATGGCGTGGATAGCCAGCGGGTCTGTATAGTCGCAGTTAGCGGTGGAAACATAAGCCTCGATAGCGTGTGTTATAGCGTCCATACCGGTGTGAGCGGTCAGCTTCTGAGGCATGGTCTCCGCAAGGTCGGAATCGACGATAGCCACATCGGGAGTTATCTCAAAATCGGCGATGGGATACTTGATACCCTTGTCGTAGTCGGTGATGATGGAGAACGCGGTGACCTCGGTAGCGGTTCCCGAAGTGGAGGGGATAGCGCAGAAGTGAGCTTTCTTACGCAGCTCGGGGATACCGAAAACCTTGCACATATCCTCAAAGGTGCAGTCGGGATACTCATACTTTATCCACATTGCCTTAGCCGCGTCGATAGGAGAACCGCCGCCCATAGCAACGATCCAGTCGGGCTGGAATTCCAGCATTTTAGCCGCGCCGTTCATAACAGTGGTAACGGAGGGATCGGGTTCTACACCCTCAATAAGGGATACCTCCATGCCTGCTTCCTTAAGGTAGTCCTCGGCTTTCTGCAGGAAACCGTTTCTCTTCATCGCGCCGCCGCCGACAACGATGACCGCCTTTTTGCCCTTAAGGTTCTTAAGGTTTTCAAGCGAGCCTTTGCCATGATACAGGTCTCTGGGTAAAGTAAATCTAGCCATTTTAAGTATCCTCCTAAAATATATTTTTTGTGGAAAACCAACGAACACCGCCACTTTTCCACATTGTTTTTCTACGTTTCTATTATAACATTATTGAGCGATTTTGTAAAATGCTTTTATTACATATCAAGTATGTTGATTTTGAAATAGGGATATTTTGGACGGTTTGAAAAGCGGTAAATGAAAATTTAGCGTAGCTGTTTGTTTTGTTAGATTTATTATGTTGTTTATTTTCTATAATTTGTGAAAATAAATTTAATAGAATTTATATGTTTATCCGTTATATTGATATGCGAAAGCGGAGCTTTCACGCGCTCG
>CAMWLH010000182.1 GCA_947175045.1 uncultured Clostridia bacterium
GAGCGACAGCGATCATAACCCGCCAAAAGCGGCGCTCAAATGCAGCGGCGCAATATCGGCGCGGCAAAAGCAACACTCCAAAAACAGCGGCGTAACGCCAACGCGGGGATTTTTCCGCAGCAAGACGTGGAAGCGCAGCAAAGTGGAGTTTTTACGGCGCGTGAGGCAAACTTCGTTTGCCGGTGCGGGAAAAAAATTTAAATCAGGAGGTAGAACAAATGGGAATCATTGTGCCCGATAAGTATAATGTCCCGCTGTATTTATTTCACAACGGCGAGAATGCGCATGCCTACGATTTCTTCGGCTCGCATAAGGACACCGTAGACGGAAAGTCGGGCGTCGTTTTCAGGGTATGGGCGCCTCACGCGCGCACCGTAAGCGTTGTCGGCGACTTCAACCACTGGGATCGCACCAGGGGATACATGAACAAGATCAGCGACGGAGGTATCTGGGAGCTGTTTATTGAGGGGATAAAGAAGTTCGACAACTACAAGTACAGCGTCGAGAGCCTTGACGGGCTTATCAAGCTCAAGGCCGATCCCTACGGATATCATATGGAGACCCGCCCCAACACCGCGACGAAGTTTTTCGATATAGAGGGCTTCAAATGGACGGACGATAAGTACCTTAAGGAGCTTGAGGAAAAAAATCTCTACGACAGCGCCGCCAATATATATGAGATAAACATAGGCTCATGGCGCAAGGACGGAGATAAATTCTACGACTACAACCGCATGGCAGACGAGCTGATACCATACATCAAGGAGATGGGCTACACACATATCGAGCTTATGCCGGTAGGCGAGTATCCCTTCGACGGCTCATGGGGCTATCAGCAGATAGGATATTTCGCGCCTACCTCGCGCTTCGGCACTCCCCATGACTTTATGAGCTTTGTGAACAAGTGCCACAATGCGGGTATAGGGGTAATCATCGACTGGGTTCCCGCTCACTTCCCGAAGGACGCGGCGGGTCTGTACGAGTTCGACGGACAGAGCCTTTATGAATATCAAGACCCCCTGAAGCGCGAGCATAAAAACTGGGGTACTCACGTTTTTGACTGGGGCAAGCCCGAGGTTCAGAGCTTCCTTGTGTCCAACGCGAATTACTGGATAGAGAAATATCATGTTGACGGTCTGCGCGTGGACGCGGTGGCTTCAATGCTTTATCTGGATTACGACAGGCGCGACGGCGAGTGGCGTCCCAACCACGAGGGAGGAAATCACAACCTGGAGGCGGTGGCGTTCCTGCAAAAGCTGAATGCGGCGCTGTTCAGAGAGCACCCCAAGATCATGATGATCGCGGAGGAATCCACGGCGTGGCCAATGGTCACCAAGCCCGCGGATATCGGCGGACTCGGCTTCAATTTCAAGTGGAATATGGGCTGGATGAACGATATGCTGAAGTACATGAGTATGGATCCCCTCGGCAGGCCCTACAACCACAATCTCGTGACGTTCTCGTTCTACTACGCCTTCTCGGAAAATTATATCCTGCCTATCAGCCATGACGAGGTAGTCTATGGGAAGTGCTCCATGCTGGATAAGATGGGCGGTCCGCGCGAGTTCAGATTCAACTCGCTCAGGACGTTCCTGGGATATATGGCGGCGCACCCCGGCAAAAAGCTCATGTTTATGGGGCAGGAGTTCGCGCAGTATAAGGAGTGGAATTTCCAGACGCAGCTCGACTGGGAGGTTCTGGAGTTTGAGCCGCACTACAAGCTGCACGAATATGTAAAGGCGCTCAACAAATACTACAAGTCCGCGCCGGCGCTGTGGGAGTGCGACACGAGCTGGGACGGCTTCCACTGGATAGTGAGCGACGACAGCACGAACAGCGTTATCGCGTTCAGAAGAATTTCCCGCACGGGCGAGGAGGTAGTTGTTGTGTGCAACTTCCAGCCTGTACGTCATGAGATATATGAAATGGGCGCGCCCTATTACGCGGATTATGTTGAGGTGTTCAATTCCGACGACGTGAAATTCGGCGGAAGCGGCATAACGAACGGTACCATCACCGCCGTTGAGGAGCCCATGCATAATGAGCAGTATCGTATAAGCGTTGATCTGCCGCCGATGTCGGTGCTGTTCTTTGAGATAAAGAACAAGCGTATGCCGCCCTCGGAGCTCGCCAAGCAGGAGGCGGAGAATCCCGCAGATGAAAAGCCCGCGGAGGCTGCCGCAGCCGAAGAGGCTGAAAAGCCCGCTGAAGCTCCCAAAGCGGAGAAACCCGCCAAGGACAAGAAGTAAAGGGTAATGCACAAAGCAACATAAAGCCCACGCATAAAAGGGGCGAACAAATACAGCCACAAAAACCTACCGCATCGGAATTTCAAAAAGTGTCTGAATTTTCGCAGAAAATTCAGACCGGTTCCCGCAATCGCTCGGAGTGAAGTGGAGCGAAGCGAAACGGAACGGAGAGTGCTTGCGGGAATTTTGAAATTCTTTTAAATAATTTGCTCCTCGTCAACAAGTCTTAACAGCATTACAGCTCCTCGTCAACATAACTTAAAAGTTTCATAGCCGGGAGCTGCATTATACGGTTATCGGGAGCAATATTATAAGGTTATTATGGGGCGCTGCCCCAAAGCTATAATTTTCAAAATCAAACAGGAGGAAAGATATGAATCACATCAAAAAAGAATGTGTAGCCATGCTGCTTGCCGGAGGGCAGGGCAGCCGCCTTTACGCGCTGACGCAGGATATGGCGAAGCCTGCGGTTCCCTATGGCGGCAAGTACAGAATTATCGATTTCCCGCTGTCAAACTGCGTTAATTCGGGTATTGACACGGTAGGCGTACTGACGCAGTATCAGCCGATGGTGCTCAACGAGTATATCGGAAACGGTCAGCCGTGGGGTCTTGACAGAGCTCACGGAGGCGTTCACGTTCTGCCGCCCTACGAGACGGCGGCGGGCAAGTCATGGTATTCCGGCACGGCTAACGCTATTTATCAGAATATCAGCTTTGTTGACAGATATAATCCCGAGTATGTGGTAATTCTTTCGGGAGATCATATCTACAAGATGAACTACGGCAAGATGGTGGACTTCCACAAGCAGACCAACGCCGACGCTACTATCGCGGTGCTTGAGGTGCCGTGGGAGGAGGCTCCGCGCTTCGGTATAATGAGTGCTAATGCGGACGGCGAGATATACGAGTTCGCCGAGAAGCCCAAGGAACCCAAGTCCAATCTGGCATCCATGGGTATATATGTGTTCACCTGGAGCAAGCTGAGAAAGTATCTTATTGACAATGAAAACGACGCGGACGCGACGAAGGATTTCGGTAAGAATATTATTCCCGCGATGCTGGAGAACAAGGAAAAGATGATGGCTTACCACTTTGACGGCTACTGGAAGGACGTCGGTACCATCGACTCCCTGTGGGAGGCTAATATGGACGTTCTTGACCCGAATGTTCCGCTTGACCTGCTGGACGACAGCTGGAAAATCTACTCGCGCAACCCTGTTATGCCGCCTCACTACGCGGGCTCGAACAGCCGCATTGAGAACTCCATGATAGCGGAGGGCTGCGAGATCAACGGTATGATAGACTTCTCGGTTCTTTTTGCGGGAGTTACCGTTGAGGAGGGCGCGATAGTGCGCGACAGTATCATCATGCCGAACTCTGTTATCAAGAAGGGTGCGGTCATTGAGTACGCTATCATCGGCGAGGACTGCGTTATCGGAGAGGGCGCGCATATCGGCGAGCGTCCCGAGCTTATCGAGGACAAGTCGCAGTGGGGCGTTGCGGTAGTCGGACACCATGTAAATGTGTCAAACAACGCGATAGCACCTCCCAAGGCTATGATATCTAAGGACATTTAATTGAAAGAAAGGATAATATTGACATGGCAAGTATGGCTAACGTTTTGGGGCTGATTTTCGCGAATATGCACGAGCAGACCCTCCCCGAGCTGACAAAGGCAAGAGCGATGGCAAGCGTTCCTTTCGGAAGCAAGTACCGTCTGATCGATTTCCCTTTGTCAAGCATGGTAAACTCGGGAATGACCCAGGTAGGCATTATCACCAAGCAGAATTACTACTCCCTCATGAACCACCTCGGAATGGGCAGCGAGTGGGATCTGGCGCGCAAGACCGGCGGACTTCACATACTCCCGCCCTACGGCAGAGAGGGCAGCGGTATGTACCGCGGCAGAATGGAGGCTCTCGCGGGAGCGCTGGAGTTTATCCAGGAGTCCAACGCGGAATATGTTGTAATGTCGGACAGCAATATAGTTGTCAATATGGATATAAAGCCCATAGTTGACTTCCACGATAAGAACGGCGCGGATATTACCTGCGTTTACGGCAGGGGCGTTTATTCCGCCGAGAGAGCTTCGGCGCAGACCATTCTGTGCGTAAACGAGGCGAACGTTGTGTACGACGTTCTCGCGAGACCCGCTATGAGCGGCGAGATGAACGTAGCGCTGAACGTTTATGTAATGCGCAGAACGTTCCTCGAGGATATTATCCGCGAGAGCCTTTGCCGCAGTCTGTACAGCTTCGAGACTGATATCCTTCAGCACAAGCTGCATGATTTCAAGGTAATGGGCTACAAGTACGAGGGCTACTTTGAGATAATCGATAGCATGAGAACCTACTACAAGACGACGATGGAGATCAAGAACCGCGATATCTGCCGCGAGGTATTCTCGCTTAAAAAGCCGATATACACCAAGGTTCGCGACGTCGCTCCCGCGAAGTACGGCATCGACTGCTCCGTTAAGGATTCGCTTATCGCGGACGGCTGCATTATTGAGGGTACGGTTGAGAATTCTGTGCTTTTCCGCGGTGTTAAGGTAGGAAAAGGCGCTGTTATTAAGAACAGTATCATCATGCAGGGCGCTGTGATTGAGGAGAAGGCTTCCTTTATCGACGCTATTGCCGATAAGGACGTAACTATCTCCAAGAACCGCGCGATCACCGGCACAGCGGACTATCCCGTTTATATCACCAAGGGCGCGATAGTATAAATAAGATGTTCCCCGAGCTTAACAGCTCGGGGATTTATTTTGCATGAAGCTGTAAATAGTAAGGTAAATGATAATTTAGTGTAGCTGTTTGTTTTGTTAGATTTATTATGTTGTCGCCTTTTTTATTTGTGAAAATAAATTTAATAGAATTTATATGTTTATCTGTTATATTGATATGCGAAAGCGGAGCTTTCACGCGCTCGTGTCGGGGCTGACACCTTCGGGGAAGGGGGGAAAAAGAAAATCCGGCAAAAGCGGGC
>CAMWLH010000183.1 GCA_947175045.1 uncultured Clostridia bacterium
CAGCATGAAGGAGTTGTTTAGCGACGTGCTGCAGACGGTAATGGAGGCGGAGCTTGAAGAGAAGCTTGGCTACGAAAAAAGCAAACGCGCGTCGGATAATACCGAAAAAGGTATGTCGAAAAACTACCGAAACGGATACTTGAAAAAGGCAATAAAAACGCAGCTTGGAGAGGTTGATGTCAAAATTCCCCGAGACCGAAATGGTGAATATGAGCCGCAGATCATCGAAAAATACAGCAGAAACGCGGACGGAATGGAAGAGAAAATCCTCGCGCTTTACTCCTGCGGAATGAGCCAACGGGACATCTCCGAGCAGATAAGGAATTTGTATAACGTTGAAATTTCGGACGGTCTGGTGAGCAAAATAGTTGAGAAGATTGCGCCCGAAATAACCGCATGGCAGAACCGTCCGTTGGACGCAGTTTATCCGTTCGTTTTTATGGATGCTATCCGCTATAAGGTCAAGGAAAATCATCAGTATATTACCAAAGCTGCGTATGTTGTTTTGGGGATTCAGATGGACGGACGCAAGGATGTTTTAGGTGTTTGGATCGGCGAAAACGAGAGCGCAAAGTTTTGGTTGTCGGTAATGAATGACCTTAAAAATCGCGGTGTTAAGGACGTTTACGTGTTCTGCGTGGACGGTCTAACGGGTTTCCGCGAGGCTATCAATGCAGCGTTTCCTAAGTCGCAAATTCAACGCTGCATTATTCATCAGATACGCTCGTCAACTCGCTATGTAAGCTATAAGGATATCAAAGCACTGATGGCTGACCTGAAAAAAGTTTACCAAACTATAAACGAGGACGAAGCATTGAATGCACTGCTTGAATTTAAAGAAAAGTGGCAGCAGACTTAACCTGCATCAGCAACGACATCTATTTTTCGCAATAAATGCTCTTTTGGTATCATATCTTCTATACACACTATTTCGCTTTGAACCCGGTTCTCGTTCCCTTTCGTCAACACTTTCATCACCCTACTATATTATACCACTTTAAATATAAAAAGTCCAGAGAAAGCTGGACTTTTTATACAGGCTGAAACCACATAGTATATACTATGTGGTTAAGTATTTCTGGAGCTGGTGAACGGACTCGAACCCCCGACCATGTGCTGTTGATAAGGAGACGTTATCCGTTCGTTAATATTTGCTTTACAGTGCCGTTTGTCGGTGCTTACGCCGCCTTTTCAATTGCCGCGTCCAGCTTACCGACGAACCTGTAAAAAATTTCAATCTGCTGATAGGTTCTGCCGTCGTCCGATTTTTCCTTGTGGTGAACGACGATCTTGTCGATCAGCTCGTTCAGTATCGCCGCGTCTAGCTTCTCCACATCGGTGTACTTGCGTATCACACTTATAAATTTAGCCGATGAATCCGCGCCGCGTTTCAGCTCGTCAAGCTGTGCCGCCAAGTCGGGGAGTGTTTTCCTGATCTCCGCTTGCTCGGCTTCATATTCCGCGGTCATAAGCTCGTAGCGGCTATCGGGTATCTTTCCGAGCGCATTGTCCTCGTACAGCTTGCAGAGTATTCGGTTCAGCTCGTCACAGCGCCGCTGCTTTTGCCCGTATTCGCTCTCAAGCCGCTTCATCGTCTTGTCGGTCATCGACCTGTATTTGCTCCCGAGAAACTCCGCGAATTTCTTGCTGTCATAGCGGTATCGGAACAGATTTCTCCGAATATCCGTCAGCACAATATCGTATATCACATCGAATGTGATGTAGTGCGACGCGCAGTATTCCTTGCCGTGTGTCTTGTACATCCAGCATGAATACGAGCCGTGATAAGTCCCGTCGGCGCGCTGCTTTTGCGAGTAGGTCAGGCAGTGACCGCAGTCCGCGCAGTAGAGCAGCCCCGCGAACATCTGAACCTCGCCGTTTTTTGCGGGACGGTGCTTCGCGCTTAGTATTCGGTGAACCGTATCCCAAAGCTCCTGTGAGATGATAGGCTCGTGGCAGTTCTCGGCGATTATCCATCCCTGTTGTTCCGGAAATCATGTTGAACGGATCGTTGTCGCGGCATTTTCGAGTATGGTGGACTAACAAAATCGCAATCCGCAGCTTATCCGCGAGATTTTTCAAAACCGAAAGTTCCTTGTAGTCTGAAGCGTAGCTTGTATCGTCGCCTGAACGGATTTTCTGCAAAGTATCGACGATAATAATTTTAAGGTCTGTGTGCTGTGACTTGAAGTTCTCGATCTGCTTTTCGAGTATGCCACCGAGTGTTCCTGCCATAATAGCAAAGTGCAGATTATCACTTGGCTCGCTTGTCAGATCAAACAAGCGGTTTTGAATTCTTGTGTAGCTGTCTTCAAGACAGAGATAGAGCGCCGTGCCGCGTTTGGTTTCCCGCCCAAGCACTTTTTCTCCTTTCGCAATACTAAGAGCCATGTCGAGTGCCAGCCATGATTTCCCGACCTTCGGCGCTCCCGCCAAGATGAACAGACCTGTTGAGAGCATACCGTCAATGCAGAATTCAATTGGCCTGAGCGGTGTGGTCATTAGTTGTTCGCAGTTTACTGTTTTTAGTTCGTTCAATAACTTGTCCTCCTGTCAAATAATTTTTCCGAAAACAAAATCCCGCCGAAGAACGACGGGATTGCTCTCTATATACCAACCGACTCAAGGAAAAGGTTTTATGCACACGCAAAAGGGATTTTTTAACTTTGTAGGGTTGTACAAATTTTATCATGTGGTTATAGGAATTTTGCACATATTCACATTTACTCATGGTTTCCCTCTAAATTTACGATCTATGTTTATAATCCGTCTCGCTCAATATCTAATTTAGATTTAGTAAATCGTGATTTGATATTATCATATTTACTTGGAAAATTCAGGTAAAAGTAAAAAAAGTTAATTGGCGAGAGGTTTTTGCGGAATTATAGTAAAAACCATTGACACACCGAAAGTTTTTGGGTATAATATGTAATGAGGGGTGATGATATGATTATCCGACCGCATTATATGAAAATGCTGAAAACGTACAGAGACGTTCCGCTGGTCAAGATATTGGCGGGTGTTAGACGCTGCGGAAAATCAACGATCTTAGAAATGCTGCGCGACGATTTGAAAAGCAGCAGCATTCCCGAAGATCACATAATATTTGAACGGTATACCTTCGAGTATATAGACAAGGACATGACCGACAGAGGTATGCACGATGCCATCAAGGAGAAAATGACCGACGGAGATCGGTATTATATTTTGCTTGATGAGGTTCAGGAGATCAGCGGCTGGGAAAAGGCGGTAAACAGTCTGCTTGAAAACGCGAATACCGATATTTATGTTACGGGGTCGAATTCAAAGCTGATGTCAAGCGAGATCTCAACATATCTGACCGGAAGATATATTTCGATACCCGTGTTCACGCTGTCATTCGCCGAATATCTTGATTTCAAAAAATCAAGCGATAGTTCTGTGAAAGAACTGCTGAACGAATATATTCGGACAGGCGGTTTCCCGATAGTCGCGCTCGGAAATTTTGACGACCATTCCGCGTATCAGATAGTAGAGGGAATTTATACCTCTGTAATCACAAACGATATTTCAAGGCGGCACAATGTAACCAATATTGATCTGTTCAATCGTGTGGTAAAGTATGTTGTTGAGAATGTCGGGAAGTCGTTTTCCGCAAACGCTATCGTGAAGTTTTTGAAAGGAGAGGGACGCTCTCTTTCGGTTGAGGCAGTCTACAATTATCTTGAATGGCTGGAAAAGGCGTTTGTGATCTACCGCTGTCAACGTTACGATCTGCAAGGAAAGTCCGTTTTGAAAACGCAGGAAAAATTCTATCTTGCGGACGCGTCGTTGAAATACTGTATAATGGGATTTAACCCGAAGTCAATTGCTTCAATGTTAGAGAATATAGTTTATTTTGAGCTGCTTAGGCGTGGGTATGAGGTATATATTGGAAAGCTCAGCACAAGGGAGATCGACTTTGTGGCGGTACAGCGTGATGAGCGGGTGTATGTTCAGGTGTGTCGCAATCTTCCCGAGGATTCGGATCGTGAAATAGGAAATCTTCTCGATATAAAGGATCATTACCCAAAGTATGTGGTGACGCTCGACGAGCTTGCTGGCGGCAATGTCAACGGCATTAGGATCATGCATTTGTCGGACTTCCTCTTGAGCGACAGGCTGTGAGAAACAGAAAATCAGCCGACGTGAAATCATACGCCAGCTGATAAGAAGCTTTTAATTTTTTTGACCTTGCGCGAGACCGTGCTTTGGGAAACGCCAAGCCGCTTTGCTATTTCGGTTTGGTTGTACCCCTCGGACAGCAGGCTGATGATCTCGCGCTCCTGTTCAGTGGCGCTGTCGATCAAATTTTCGATAAGGATATGTATGTCCGCTGCGATTTCGACATTTGTTTTGTCGGGAATCTGCGGCGGTTCTCCGTTCGGAGAGCGCTCCGATATTTCGTCCAACGATTCGACTTTCACCTTTGCGCGAGTGTGCTTCCATTTTTTGATATGATCCATACGAGGATAATTTATGGCTTTATTCGGGTTGAAGTCCTCGTCGCACGAAAACTCTTTCGCAGATTTCGATAAGCCCTCAATATCCAATGTCTGCATAAGTGCGTTTGTGGTATTGTGTAGCGCATCATCGCCATTTTTCCTTTTCAAGAACATCGGGACGATAAAGTGCCAAAGCATTTTCCAAAATGTTTTCTTATTATCGCATAGCTTTACAACGTTATCCGCGATTATTCGCTGAACACGATCTCGGATAAGCTCGGGAGGGAAGTCCTTGGAATAGCAGTCCTGCGGGTGTGTCAGTCCTAATGACTTCGAGATCGATTTCCACTCGGTGTTTACAATCCGTAGCACTCTGTTATAGAGTTTCAGTTGCTTCTCGGTGTATTCGGACGGGTCTTTCACGGGCAGGGTAGAGAAGTCGTTTTCGTGGAAGTGCTCTCTGAGGTTGTCCAAGGTTATTTCTTCTCCATTAAATAGGTCTGACATTTGTCCTCCTGTATCTCGACTACCGTTTTGGTACTTTAGATGGGGTACACATCTGATACCTCATTATTTAAATCATTCGATAAAATGGATGTATGATGGTATTAATCTTTGCAGTAATTATAAATATGATTATACCTCATGAAACAGGTTTGCAAAAAGCAGTTTTGTGAATATATTATCAACTTGATTTGCAATTTTCGGGAATTCTATTAGAGCCTGTTCACATAAATGGCTTGACAAACAAATAAAAAAATGGTAAAAT
>CAMWLH010000184.1 GCA_947175045.1 uncultured Clostridia bacterium
CTATAATGTCCACAAAGATTCTTTGTGCAAATCTGAACAACGGAGGGGACTGCGGGTGGACGCCAAGTCGGAAAAATGGCTTAAGCGGGGCGGCAAGATATTGATATCGGTTAGTATCGTTACGGTCTTCTGTATTAATGTTTTTCACAAGCCCGACGATCCTTTTCAGATAATATACCCCGATACGTCCGAAACGGAGGATGCAGTGGAATACTCGGAGCAGGCGCTTTTTCCGTCAGTTCCCGATATCAATACGGTTCCCGCGATAACCGCGGGCACGCCGGCGGACGTTCCCGATACCGAGGAAGCGGTTTCGGATCCCACGCCGCAAATTGTTCCCGATACGGATACGACTACGCCGATAACAGAGCCGCCGCAGACAACGGCTGTCACGGTCGAAACGTCAACCGGCGCTTCGGTTTACGAGCCGCAGGGTCACGAGGATATTCCTCATGAATCAACGGTGGCTGCTACCGTCTCTTCAACAGCCGCAGCTCAAAGTGAGTCATCGCTTATAAACATAAACACGGCAGGCTCGGAGCTGCTGCAGACTCTTAACGGGATAGGCGAGGTCAAGGCGCAGGCGATAATTGATTACAGAAACGAAAACGGCGGCTTTTCGTCGGTGGACGAGCTTATCAACGTCAAGGGTATAGGCGAAAAGACGCTGGAGAAAATACGTCCGTTTGTCACGGTATAGCAGGAGGTCATTATGGAGAAATATTTCGGTGAAGCTATCCCCAAGCTCGGATTCGGGCTGATGCGGCTTCCCAAGGAGGCGTCGGGGAAGATAAATATCGAGCACACCAAGAAGATGGTGGATATGTTCATGCAGGCGGGACTTAGCTACTTTGACACCGCCTATGTGTACGACGGCGGAGACTCTGAGCTTGCGGCAAAAGCGGCGCTGGTAGAGCGCTACCCCCGCGAGAGCTTCACGCTTGCCACAAAGCTCTGCGCGTGGGCGGGCGACAATTGCGACGAGCAGAAAGCAAAGCAGCAGTTTTTCACCAGCCTTGAGCGCACGGGCGCGGGCTATTTCGATTATTATCTTCTGCACGCGCTTCAGGCGGGGAATTACAGGAAATACGACGAATATCACATCTGGGATTTCGCAAAGGAGCAGAAAGCCAAGGGGCTTATAAAGCATTGGGGATTTTCGTTCCACGCTTCTCCCGAGATTCTGGACGAAATACTTACGGATCACCCCGACGCGGAGTTTGTACAGCTTCAGCTCAACTATGCCGACTGGGAAAATCCTGACGTGGCTTCGAGGGCTAACTACGAGGTTGCGAGAAAGCACGGCAAATCCATAATCGTTATGGAGCCCGTAAAGGGCGGCGCGCTCGCAGATCCGCCCAAGGAGGTAAAGGAGATACTGAACGCTGTCGATTCCCACGCGTCCTATGCGTCATGGGCGATACGCTTTGCGGCTTCGCTGGAGGGAATAATCACGGTGCTGTCGGGTATGTCGAATGTTGAGCAGATGGCGGATAATCTTTCATATATGAGGAATTTCAAGCCGCTTGACGCGCGAGAGCAGCAGGCAATACAAAAGGCGCAGGAGGCTATGGGCAGTGTAAGGTCAATTCCCTGTACAGCCTGTCACTACTGCACGGCAGGCTGCCCGCAGCACATACCTATACCCGAGATATTCGCCGCGCGCAACAAGCAGATAATTCACGGTCAGATAGAGAGCGGCAAAGCCGATTATTTCAAGGCGACGGCCAACGCGGGAAAGGCTTCGGACTGCATTTCCTGCGGACAGTGCGTAAGAGCCTGTCCCCAGCAGATAGAGGTCATTGGAAAGCTGAAAGAGTGCGCCGAGGTTTTCGGCGGATAAAGAAAAGAGGGTATCGTCGTGAGCCGATACCCTCAGATTTTTGCAGCAAACAGGCTAAGCCGAACTGTATTTATAATTTCCTTATATTGCTGAGGAATTATATGTCAGACGATATCATTGGAATCAAAGGGATCGCCGCATTCGGGGCAGAATTTCGGCGGCTTGGTGGGATCGTCGGGCTCCCAGCCGCACTTATCGCACCTGTACTGGGGTACTCCCGCAGGCTTGGGTCTGCCGCAGTTCTCGCAGAACTTGCCCTTGTTCTGCGCTCCGCAGGAGCAGCTCCAGAAATTCGCCGCGGGCTTTGCCTTTCCGCAATTTTCGCAGAATTTCCCGCTGTTCTCCGATCCGCAAGTGCATCTCCATGTCCCCGACGCTGCCGCCGCGGGCGCTGTCTGTGCCTGAGCCGCCTGCGCGTTTTGAGCGCTCATATTATACAGGGTCTGCGCGTTCAGTCCGCCCTGCTGCTGTGCAATATTCATACCCATAAAGCCCATCATAGTGCCGCCGGAATTTCTCGCCGCCGCTTTCATAGCGTCACCTTGCGCCTCCACAAGCGAAGCCGCCGCCATGCCGGGATCGCGCATTACCGCTCTGCGCTGGAGGTCGGTTATCATATCCTGATCCTCCTTGGGCAGACTGGGCGGGTTCATATTAAAGGACGCTACCTGGATACCGCGGAGCTCCCCCCATTTTTTTGAAAGTATCTCGTTGAGCGAATCGCATATCTCAAGCGTGTGCGCGGGAATGGAGCTGGGTCTTACACCCTCCTCCGACATCTTTCCCAACGCAGGCTGAAGCGCGGAGAGTATCTCGGTCTTGAGCATACCGTCGATAGAGCCGCGTCTGTATGTATCGGGAACGTTCGCGCAGACGTTGGTGTAAAACAGCACGGGATTGGTTATGCGGTAGGAGTATTCACCGTTGCACCGCAGCGAAACGTCCACGTCAAGACCTATATTCCTGTCCACAACGCGGAAGGGAATGGGCGTGACCGTGCCGTATTTGTTGCTCATGATCTCCTTGGTGTTGATATAATACACCCGCTGATCCTTGGGAGCATCGCCGCCGAAGCTGAAGCGTCTGCCTATGGATTTCATCGTTTCGATGATGGAGGTGCCGAGATCGCCGCAGAATATGCTAGGCTCGGTCGAGCTGTCGTAAACGAACTCGCCCGCCTCAGCGCAGACCTCCGCGACCTTTCCGTTGTCGACGATAAGGGCGCACTGCCCCTCGTTTACCGCGAGAATAGAGCCGTTGGAGATAACGTTGTCCGAGCCCTTGGTGTTGGAGCTTTTCCCCGAAGTGCGCTTTACGCCCTTCTTTGCGAGAATTTCCGTGCCCAGAGAATCACAGTAAAAATAATCCCGCCAGCTATCCGCCAGCACGCCCGAAAGCGCGCCTATTCCTGCCTTCAATAAACCCATAACGGTACTCCTTTCAAAAAAGACCTTTTCTATATTTTACCCTATATTTTATAAAATGTCAAGCGATATTAAAAAAAGTGTTTCAGCCCTTGACTTTTCGGGAATTATCTGGTATACTGTATATAATTATATAGAGTATACAGAAACAATCTAGGGGAAATTTATGAAAAAAACTGTCAGAGCCTTGCTGTGCGCCGCAGTAATCGTTATCAGCGGCTGCTCCTCGGGGAATGGAGAGCAGTCGGGTATCAGATTTGTTGACGCAGGGGGACACTCCGTTTCGGATTCCTCGACCGTTACAAGCGACGCGGACAGCAACGAGGAATATACCGTTGGGGGAATGCACGAAAGCACGGCGGAAACGGGCACCATGAATGATTTCAAGCCCTCCGAGCCGAATGAGAGCGCGGAGAGCCGCGGGGAGTCAGCTTCGACGTCAGACGTAACGGGAACGTCCGCGGTGACTTCGGGCACTCCCGCCAAAACCGACGAGCCCAAGCCGCAGACCACTCAGCCTGCAACAACTATCACGACCGACCCGCCTGCCACAGCGGTTACCGAGCCGCCGCAGACTACGGCAGCGGAGAACGCTCCCGCGGCGACCACGACGGAAACCGCAGCCGAACGCATACCGACAGATGAGCCTCCCGAAATACCAACCGTCAGCGTTGGTGCTAATAGCTATCAAACGCTGAATTACTCGGATATCAAGGGGATATGGATATCCTACATAGAGCTTTCGGAAATGCTTACGGGACAGTCGGAGAGCGCGTTCAGACGGAATATAGGCGCGGCTTACGACAATATAGCGGAGCTGGGGCTGAATACGGTGTACGTTCATGTTCGTTCCCACGGGGACGCTTATTACGCGTCGGAGCTTTTTCCGCCTTCAAAATACGGGTCGGGAACGCTCGGGAAAGCTCCCGATTTTGACCCGTTGGAGATAATGATCGAGGAAGCGCATGAGCGTGACTTGTCCTTTCAAGCGTGGATAAATCCGCTGCGCTGCTGTACTGTAAGCGAGCTTTCGGCAGTGAGCGGGTATAAAATATACGATCTCGCGGACGGAAAACGCGCCGTGGCGGTGAACGGAACTTATTATCTGAACCCCGCCTATGAGGAGGTTATTGAATATATCGCGCAGGGAGCGGCGGAGATTGCCGCAAACTACGATGTGGACGGGCTGCATATCGACGATTATTTTTATCCGACCACGGATTCGTCCTTTGACAGCGCGGCATACTCTCAAAGCGGGTTTGAAACGATATCGTCGTTCAGACTGGCTAACTGCGATAAGCTGGTGAGCGGGATATACGGCGCGGTGAAGTCCGCCAACAGCGGCGCGGTTTTCAGCGTGAGCTGTCAGGGAAGCATTGAGAATAATTACAACCAGATGTACGCGGACGTTAAAAAGTGGTGTACGCAGGCGGGATATCTGGACTATGTAATGCCGCAGATATATTATGGGTTCAACAATTCGGCTCAGCCCTACGAGGTGTGCACGTCGCGGTGGAACGAGATAGCCCAAGCGGGGGGGATACCGCTTGTAGTCGGGCTTTCGGTGTCCAAGGTGGGTCTGGAGGACACCTGGGCGGGCGTGGGAAAAACCGAATGGATAACTGACGAGAATATTCTCGCGAGACAGATAAGGTACGCTCTGGAGCTTCGCTCCTATGGGGGAGTGTGCCTGTACAGCTATCGGAGCGTTTTCGCTCCCGAAGCGGGGGTGAAGGCGCAGGTTGAGGAAGAGATATCGGCTGTCAGAGGACTGCTGTCAGAGAGCTAGGCGCCGCGTATAAGCCGAGCGGAGCCGCGATTGGCAAAGAGCGACATTCCGTTTGCGCAGAAAAGCAACGCAAGCATAGAGCAACATAAAGCGACCGCAGGAATTTCAAAAAGGTCGGGTTTGCGGACGCAAACGATGACCGGTTTCCGCAGTCGCTCGCAGCGCAGCGAGAGTG
>CAMWLH010000185.1 GCA_947175045.1 uncultured Clostridia bacterium
TCTTAAAAAACTAAACGGTCTTAAGGACGATTATATCGAAAAATCGCTTTATGAGGCGCAGGCAGCTCTTGACAGGCTTACCGAGGCTGAGCAGTATAAAACGGCTATAAAGGTGGGAAATCTTTTTTCAGGTGAGAGCGGAGTCTCATACTGGGCAGCGCAGAATCTAAAAACATTTGACGTTGGCGGTTCAGCGGGTGCAAGCGCATTAAAGACAATATCTCCTGTTGTGGGCGCGTTTCAGGATAACACCTTTTATTTGAAAGGCTCTTATGAAGAACGCTTAGCGGACCTCATAACGCTTAAGGATTACCTTTTGCACGAGGGGGGATTAAACACAAATGACGAGGCGGTAAGAAATGTAACCGCACTTATCGAACAGCTTCAGGCGGATTCAGACAGTAAAGAACGTTATACCAAGATGATAGCTAATCTGCAAGATGGTAAAGACGCGGATTATGAAGCTCCCGAACTCTCGGGCAGCCTTGCCACCGCCAATGAGGAGGAGCGCAAGGGCAGGGCTGCCCAAGAGCGTTACCAAAAATGGAAAGCCGAACAGGAAGCAGCGGCAGCGGCGGCAGAAAAATCCGCCGAAGAGCTTGCTGCGGAATACAAAGCCGAAAAGCAGCTCGCGGACGATATGTACGGCGTGAGCGAGATATCCGCGGAGGAGTATTATAAAAGGCTTACGGTTCTGCGTGACAACTATCTGGAGCAAGGCTCTCACGAATGGTATGTTGCAACTAAGGAAATAAAATCCCTCGCGGAGAAACTCGGGGACGGTATCGCTGACACCGCCAAAACCACCGCCGACAAAATCAAGGACGCACTTTCCGACGTAAAATCCGAATACCAGAAAACTCTTGACGCGATAGACGCGGAGATTGAACGCCACAACCGCGAAAAGCAGGACAAGGAGTATCAGGGCAAGGTCGACGCACTAAATGCCCGCTTGAAATACGAGCAACTGGATATTTTCTCACGGCGCGAGCTGGAGCAGGAGCTTTCGGATATCTACGAGGAATGGGACGAAACAAAATATAAGCGTGACACGGTCGACGCAAAGAGCCTTCTGGAAACTGTGTATACGCAGACGCAGGACATGATAAACACTGCGCCGGTTATAGGCATTGACCAGCTTAACGCGGTTATAACCTCTGCGCTTGAGAACGTCGGCGAGAGCTTCACAAAGGGTATTGAACAGGGAACGCAATCAGTGCAGGCGGTCTATAATATCGTCGTAAACGCTCAAGACAAGACCTATGATCAGGTTGTCAAAGAGGTTGAAAAGGCTATTTCAAGCGGGGTGATATGAAGTGTTGACTTTTGGTGAAAGGTGTGGTATAATGTAGGAAAATATTTCTTTTGGAGGTAAATTATATGGAATTTATTTACTTATTTGGCTTTGTGTTTATTCTTGCTATTGTATTGGGCATTATTATCGCAGTATCTCAGGCTAAACGCGAAAAGAAAGTAGACCAGCAGCTTGGTGACAATGGATTCACAATAACAAGGAGAGCAGGTGCTTTAAGAGTAGATGATAAAAACAAAAAGTGGTGTATAAACGATTCACAGCACCAACCCACCATTTATGATTTTTCAGAGGTAATTGACAGTGTAATTGATGAGGTAGGAACTGCAAATGTCGTAAAAAAACTGGGCGTTTACATATACACGCTAAACGGCGGCGCACTTTATATCAGCCTAATCAATACCGATACCAAACGGGACAGCTTTATTTGTAAAACTGATAGCAATATCGCTCAACAGATTGTTTCTATTGCAAAATCAATGATTATGCATTCGGAGGAACAACCCCTTGATTTGCCACAGGCTACTTCCTCAGAGACAACACTTTCTACTGATGATATTGAGGAACAGCTGAAGAAATTTAAGGAAATGGTTGATAATGGCATTATTACACAGGAAGATTATGATGCCAAAAAGAAACAGCTCTTAGGTATTTAATAGTCAAATCTTACTTAGGTTTCAAAACAGCACCCTGCACAACAAACAGGGTGCTTTTGTTATACCCGAAAGGAGGTGATCCAATGACAAAAGTAACCTATACCAACGAGGTAAATGGGCTTTCCTGCACGTTTTCGGCGGATAATCCGATGATGTTCTTAGAGAGCATAGACGGCTGCTCCTGCGGCTGTGAAGCGATAACCTACCGACCGCTGAACCTTAACGGACAGCGGTTTGTTTCGTCCACGCTTACGGCGCGGACGGTGGTGCTTACCGTAAATTTCGGCGGGAAAGCGGGCGGGAAATATTCACGGACAGAAGCAATGAAACGCTGGGAAGAAATCCAGCGCGTTTTTGTCCCAGGGAATATGGGCACGCTTACATGGACGAACGGCACAGAGAGCCGCTTTATAAAATGCCGCACGTCGGAGACTCCGAAGCCCTCGGAGCTTCTGCCGTACCTGTTTCGCGCGTCGTTCTCGCTGACGGCGGATTATCCTATGTGGTTCGACAGCGTTGAAAACGTCGCAGAGCTTTCAACGGGCGGCGTGACGATAGAAAACCCCTGCGGGCTTGAGGTTCCGTTTATCGCGGAGGTAAGCACTGCGTCGGACGTGTTTGTTATGGTGAGAATGTCCGACGGCGCGGGAATAGGTCTCGCGAACCGAATAAACGAGGATTTCACCATCGACACCGCCGCCTGCACCGTAACCACCGCGAGCGGGGAGCTGGTAAACAATCAGCTCAGCGTAAACAGCACTTTTTTCGGTATCCTGCCGGGAATAAATCGCTTCAATGTAGCGGGGCACGGTACGGTAACGCTGAAATGGCGTAAGGCTTATATGGGAATTTTTTAGCTTATTTTACCCGAGAGGGTGAGTAATACGGAGCGTCAGCGGAGTGTTACTCGCCCTCTCGGGTCGGGGAAAATCTATTCTAAGATAAGGAGAAAAAATGGTTTTACAGATTTTCAGACCGCCCGGCGATAACGAGCTTCTTCAGGACTGCAAGCTCGGAGATATCAATGACGCGATCTCTCTTGAATACGAAAAGTATTTCTGCGGGGCGGGAACATTCACTCTTGAGCTCTCTCCCGCTTCCCCTTTTGCGGGAGCTATTGAGGTGAATTCGCTGATTTACTGCCGCGAGGACGATATATGCTGGGTCGTGAAAAATATAAAGACCACCGCCGAAAAGGTTACAGTGACTGGCTACGACCTTAACGGGCTGCTGCTCGACCGTCTTACTCTCCCCACGGAGGACGGCGAAGCGGGCACCGAGGGCAAAGACGCTGTAAGCGGCTCGACGGAGGCTTGCGTCAAGCATTTTGTGGAATATAATCTTATCTCCTCCGAAATGCCGGAGCGCAATATTCCGCGCCTTGTCTCCGCGGAGAACATGGACAGGGGAATTGCTCAGGACAGCTACCTTGCTTCAAAGGAATGCCTGGAGGACGTTGTGCGGACGATGTGCGGCGGCGCGGGGCTGGGGTATCGCATACGGCTCGACCTCACGCAGTCCAACTCGGAGCCGATCTTTATATTTGATGTTCTGGAGCAATGCGACCGCTCCGCCGACCAGGACGAGCGAAACCGCGTTATTTTCTCCGAGGGTATGAGGAATATCGGCAATATTGAGCGCGAGTTGGGGATAACCGCGGACAAAAACGCGCTCTGGTGCGAGGTTGGCGGTCTTGACGGGTTTGTTAATTCGGGGGAGAACATTCCCGCGGGCTGGGCGCGGCGTGAGGAATATGTGTCGCTGTCCGTTACCGATCCTTATAATCAGGAGTTTGTGGACGAGGCGGCGCAAAAGGAAATGTCGGACAAATTCGCGTCCACCGACAGCCTGACTGTCGAAGCGGGGAACCCGCTGGAATATGGCGTTGTCTATGATGTTGGTGATATCGTGACGGTGTACGACCGCGAGAAGTCCGCTCAGCTGAACAGCGTTATTTCTGCCGTGACCGTAAAGCGCACCGCGACCGAGCACACCGTCAAGCTCACCCTGGGGGAGAGCAAGCCTAAGCTACTGGACGGTTACGCGAAAAAGACCGATCTGCTCGCGAAAACTCAGAGGGCTTATCCCGCCGCGCAGGCAAGCACCGCCAGCGCGATAACCACCTACGAATACCTGACCGACAGCTCCGTAAAATTCAACGACACAACATACACAATAGAGAAGAACGAAGCGGGACTGATCTCGAAGATCACGGACAGCTTGGGGAACTCATTAAAGCCCGTTGTCAGGGGCGAGATCACGGATATCGCGCTGCACAACGCGGTATTCATGGCGGTGGCGATGCTGAGCCGCTTTGGGCGCGAGTATGAATTTATGCCGTATATGTCGGGCGTTAGTTGGTATTACGGCAGGGAAACCATGGGGAAATCCGAATGGCGCAGCATGATAAAGGGCGGGTTATCCATCAGGCTGTCCCGCGCTTCGGTTACCGATGATGAGCTTATAATCGCCGCGGGCGGTTCCGGCATAATGGATACTAATTTGTCGGGAAATATACCCATTTATGTCGCCGCAGCCAATACAAGCGCCGAGGACGTCTGGACACAGTACGCGGGAATGGGCAACACAGAAAGTCAAGGAAACGGTCGCGAGTGCACCGTTCAATCTCGCGGCACGGACAGCGGGATATTATGTACGACGGGCTCCTGGGGAGCCGACGGCGTAGGAAATCTTTATCCCGATACGAGAATTAAAAGCATAACCGATTACCACCTGGTCGTAATGCGGCGCGAGGGCAGTACTGCGGAGGCTTTTTTTGACGGCGTTAAGGCTTCCGCGTCCAAAGCCGTGTATGATTACTCCCCGACCTTTTTTATGGGAGGCTACTATCGCGGCGGGCGGCTTACAAGCAACGGCGCGGCTGTCAAGTATAAATTCGTGGCGATATCCAACATAGCGCAGACCGATTCGGAAATACTCGAAAACAGCAGATGGCTGATGGAAAGGCTGAATATTTCACAGCAAAATGCAGTTCAAGATGTTGTATAGTATTTCCCAAAATAAACAAGAAGGAGGATTTTATATGGCAACAAAAACGGTAACATTAACGGGCGCGGAGCAGCGGGTGGACGAGCTCGGCGGGCTCAACGCGCTGATAGTGAACAACACGGACGCTCCGCTGTACGCTTCGGCGAGGTCGGGAATAGAGCCGTACGCTGACGGAGTGATAGAGATAAAAGCGGGAGCTTCCCGCGGCTTGCCAGATACAAACGGCACGG
>CAMWLH010000186.1 GCA_947175045.1 uncultured Clostridia bacterium
GAACAAAACCAACGCCAGGGTAAAAAAGAAGGTCTGGGATCCGCTTGCAACGTGGTGGCGCAGGAATAATTATATGTCGGAAATTACCTCCGATTTCGGGGCGGCAAAGGATATCAGAATGTTCGGGCTGAGCGAATGGCTGACGGAAAAATTCCGCAATGAGAAAAAGGCGCGCCTTGACGCTCAGAAAATGAACGCGAAGATATGGATACACACGTCAAATTTCACCAATTTCTGCTTTTCGCTTTCGCAGGGACTGGTGTACGCGTGGCTGCTGTATATGACGGTCAAGGGCGAGATAACGCTTGGCAATTTCAGCCTCTATCTTGCGTCCTCCACCACGTTTTATAATTATGTCCGCCAGATAATGGACAACACTGCCGAGCTTATGGCGCGCAGCCGCGAGGTGGACGACTGGCGCAGCTTCCTCGATCTTGACGGCGGAGATCCCGACGAGGGCGATACCGTTCCCGAAATGTCCGGCTACGAGTTTGAATTCCGCAACGTTTCGTTCAAGTACCCCAAGGCGGAGAAATACGCTCTCAAAAATCTGAACCTGACTTTAAGAGCAGGGGAGCGCCTGGCGGTAGTGGGACTTAACGGCGCGGGAAAGTCTACCTTTATAAAGCTGCTGCTGCGGCTGTATGAGCCGACGGAGGGCGAGATATTCCTGAATGGCGTAAACATTAAGGAGTACAGCAAAACGAGCTATTACAGGGTGTTCGCTCCGGTTTTTCAGGACGTAAACCTGTTTGCGTTCCCGCTGGCGGAGAACGTTTCAATGCAGGCACCCGATAATACCGACAAGGAGCTTTCGGAGAAATGCCTTATCGACGCGGGTCTGGGTGAAAAGCTGGCGGAGCTGCCCAAGGGCGTTGACAGCGAGCTGCTGAAGGTTATTTACGACGACGGAACCGACCTGTCGGGCGGCGAAAAGCAGAAGCTTGCGCTTGCGAGAGCGCTTTACAAGGACGCCCCCGTGGTAGTTCTCGACGAGCCTACGGCGGCTCTGGACGCTCTTGCGGAAAGCAAGCTGTACGGCGATTTCGATAAGCTGATAGGCGGCAAGACCGCGGTGTATATCAGTCACCGTTTAAGCTCCACCCAGTTCTGCAGCGAGGTGGCGATGTTCAAGGACGGCGAGATGGTGGAGCACGGAACTCACCGCGAGCTGCTGGATAAGGGCGGCGCCTATGCGGAGATGTTCCATATCCAGGCGCAGTATTATGTGGATAACCCCGAAGAAATAGCAACATAACCCCCACGCGGGAATTTTCCCGAAATCCGCTGTGAAAGCGCAGCGAAGCGGAGCTTTCACAGCGGGATAGCGCAGTTTTCGGCAAAGCCGAAAACGCAGCGGTTCGGGAAAATTTAAATTAAAATAAGGAGGACGAAGATGTCTAAGCAAAAAAATAAAGACAAAAAGCCCATAACCCGCGAGACCTTGAAATTCATGCTAAAGCTGGCGTGGAAAGAGAAGCCCCATTTGTTCTTTTTATATTTTTTGGATATCGTTCTTGTGGCTTCGATGAATTTGCTCGGCGTAATCATGCCGAAGTTCATTATGGACGAGGTGGCGGCGCTGCTGGGCGGCGGCGCGGTAGAGGAGCACCTGCCCCTTGCGGCGCTGTACGCGGGGATCAGCGTGGGGCTGCTTCTTGTGCTGAATATTCTGGACAATATCAACGGTCAGCTTATGGATATAGCCAACGAGTGGTTTGACGAATATATCGACGTGAAAATAGGCGAGCACGCCATGAAAATGGATTTTGAGCATACCGAAGACCCGGAGGCTCTGGACGCGCTCAACAAGGCAAAAGAGGGCATGAGCTGGTACAGCGGCGGCATTCACGGAGTTCTGTTCGCGCTGGTGCAGATGCTCCGCGAGGCGGCTACCCTTATCGGAGTTGTTGCGCTGATAGCCATGACCTGCCCGCTGCTGCTGCCGATACAGATAGTCTCGCTGATATTTATAACGATATTCAACGCGAAAAACAACAAAATCGAAATGGACAGCTTTATAAGATTGTCAAAGACCAATCGTCTTTTCAGCTATGTGCTGTATCAGCTCGCGCATTTCCAGTTCGGCAAGGATATAAGGCTTTATGAGAGCTCGGATATGATGTGCAGGAAAGCCGAGGTATATTCCGACGAGACGGTCAACGAATGGAAGGACAGGAATAAAAAGCAGCGCAAAAACTCATGGTGCATGGATATCATAAACTCCCTGCGCGACGGCATGAGCTATTTCTACATAGGTTATATGGCGCTGACAAAGGCTATTTCGATAGGTGATTTCTCAATGTGCGTCAGCGCGGCGGGAACGTTCTACTGGAGCCTTTACAGGGTAGTAAACGGCATTCAGGAGATCAACAAAAAGTGCGCTTACGCCCACAGATATATCGAGTTTATCGAGTATCCCGCGGCAATGCCCAAGGGCGACAAGTCCGTAAAGCAGGGGGAGCATATCATAGAGTTCGCTCATGTCAGCTTTAAATATCCCCGCTCGGAAAATTTCGTGCTGCGCGATATCAACATCACCATAAAATCGGGCGAGCACCTGTCCATAGTGGGACTTAACGGCGCGGGAAAGACTACCTTTATTAAGCTGCTGTGCAGATTGTACGACGTTACCGAGGGTGCTATACTCATTGACGGCGTGAATATCAAGGAGTATTCCGATGAGGAGTACAGAAAGCTGTTCGCGGTGGTATTCCAGGACTTCCAGTTATTCGCGTTCAGTATGAGGGAGAACATTGCGCTGAACGGCGAAGCGGACGAGGAACGCATAAACGAGGTGCTGAAGCAGTCGGGTCTGTACGAGGACGCGCAGAAGCTGGAGCAGGGGCTTGATACCTGCCTGTTCAAGGGCTTCGACGAAAAGGGAACCGACCTCTCCGGCGGACAGCAGCAGAAGACCGCCATCAGCCGCGCTCTATACCGCAACGCTCCGATAGTTATCCTTGACGAGCCGACGGCGGCGCTCGACCCCGTAGCGGAGTATGATATCTACCGTCAATTCAATACTCTTGTGGGCGGAAAGACCGCGATATATATTTCACACAGGCTTTCAAGCTGCAAATTCTGCGACAGAATTGCGGTTTTCGCCGAGGATACCATAAAGGAGTACGGCACTCACGACGAGCTTTGCGGCAAACCCGACGGTATCTACGCTGAAATGTTCGCGGCACAGGCGCAGTACTATTTAGAGGGATAAATATAAAGA
Organism: uncultured Clostridia bacterium; assembly: GCA_947175045.1. Lineage (GTDB taxonomy): Bacteria > Bacillota > Clostridia > Oscillospirales > Ruminococcaceae > CAG-115. The sequence continues at coordinate 3,227 of CAMWLH010000186.1, forward strand.
GGTAAGGCGGCGCGTCTTACCTCTCAGGCTTTATATAAAGGTTGACAAAGAGTGTATTATTTAAAAAATTTCAAAATTTCCGCTATGCATACTCCGCGAACTTCGTTCGCTGCGCATGCCTAGCGGAAACCGCGCAGCGTTTGCCCTTCGGCAAACGCGCGACTTTTTGAAATTTCCTGCGACGACATTGCGTTGCAGGATTTTTTCAACAAACATTGCCCGACATTTTTCGTCGGGCTTTTTTGACATATTGCCCAAATTAAGAAGCAAAAGGCGAAAAAAGGTTACAAATTATTACAATATTAAAAAAACTATTGCTTTTTTTTCAAATGTGATGTACAATATATAGTGTAAAGATTTTTTAACGAGAATTACGCTTTTTGCGTTCTATATAAGGATAATTGCCATGAAAAAATATATTTGCTCCGCGCTTTCGCTCTTCATCATGTCCGTTCTTCTCTGCTCCTGTGCCAGCCGTGAGAATACCGCGGCGGTATACAGCGGCACTGTAAAGCCCTCCGTGGAGGATATCCCCATAAAATTCACCCCGCATACCAAGGAGGAGAGCGAAGTATCGCTGCCCCTTGAAAGCGTTCCCGCCGTGACCGACGAGACCGAGACCGCCGCTGCCGAAGAAACGTCGGAAACAGCGGAAAGCGCTGATATGCCCGCTTCCGAAACCGCGGAAAGCTCCGAGCCAGAAGAGCCGCCCGAGGGTCTTGATACATTTTACATAGACGAATACGGCGCATACAAGCTCACAAGAGCGGAGCGCGAATTTGCAAACGAGTCCGTTTTTGTCGGGGACAGCATTTGCAGCGGATTCAGCGTGTATAATACGGTATACCCCGAAAATGTGCTGGCAAGGGGCTCGCTTGCGGCATGGAGCTTTTTCGACTATAAATTCTACGTCGGTGACAAAGAAGTGGATTACCCCACCGCGCTGGCTCTCACCCAACCGAAATATGTGTTCCTGTCAATGGGAATGAACGATATAAATATGTTCGACGAGGAGGAGTACTGTGAGAATTACCGCGCGGTTATCGACGCCACGCTGATATCATCAGACGCGGAGGTGTATGTCTGCGCGATATCTCCCATCGTCGCGGAAAGTATGTTTACCACCAATTACCGCATCGACTGCTTCAATGTGGCTTTGAAAGGCTATATTGAGGAAAACTATTCCGAGCGTGTGCATTTCCTTGATTTCGCCAAGCATCTTAAAGACAGCGATGACAGCCTTAAGGAGTGCTTTGACGGCGGCGACGGCATACATCTTTCACCCTACGCCTATTATGTGGCGCTGTGGGAAATGAACAGAAGCATGATCGCCGACGGAGTAAAATAAACCATAATTCCATTTGAACTTTATTTTTACAACTGAATCACTATTTAAATTATTATGAAACGAAAATTATTTTGTGAAATCTCTCCGCTAACTTATAGGATATCTGTTGAAAAGAATATTTTACAGCGCAGGCTGCGCGATTTGCTTGCGCGGGAGCGTTATGCGCGTGTAAGGTCGGCGGAGCTGCTGCCCGCGCTCATCTATTCTCACAAATCGCTGATACGCCGCAGGCTCGGTAACGTGGATATGCGGCTTCAGGAAAACAAGGCGGTCAATCTGTCACTTGCCGCGCCGTTGGTCACCGGGATACTGATAAAGCCCGGAGAGATATTCTCATTCTGGAGGCTTGTGGGCAGGGACAGCAGGCGCAAGGGCTACCTTGACGGTCTGACTATTTCAAACGGGAAAGTGTCCGCGGGGACGGGCGGGGGAATGTGCCAGTTTACAAATCTGATACACTGGCTTGTGCTTCATTCCGAGCTTACTATTACGGAGCACCATCATCACGACGGATATGACCTGTTCCCCGATTTCGGGCGGCAGATACCGTTTGGCACGGGTACCTCGATAATGTACAACTACCTTGATTACCG
>CAMWLH010000187.1 GCA_947175045.1 uncultured Clostridia bacterium
GAGGTAGAGAGGGCTGTAATTGCAAATCCCGACGCAAAGGCGGTGCTGGTGAACAATCCCACCTACTACGGGATATGCTCGGATCTGAAAAAAATCGTTGAGATCGCGCACAGGCACGGGCTTAAGGTGCTGTGCGACGAGGCGCACGGCACGCATTTCTATTTCGGGGAGGGTCTTCCCGTTTCGGGCATGGCGGCGGGCGCGGATATGGCGGCGGTCTCGGTGCATAAAACGGGCGGTTCGCTTACGCAGAGCGCCCTGCTTCTGCTTGGAAAGGGAATAAATCCCGATTATGTGCGGCAGATAATCAATCTTACTCAGACCACCAGCGCAAGCTATCTGCTGATGGCTTCGCTTGATCTCGCGCGGCAGAATCTCGCTCTCAACGGCAGGGAATTTTACGCCAAGACGGTTGAATATGTGGGCTATGCGCGCAATGAAATAAACGCGGCGGGCGGGTATTATGCCTTTGGAAGCGAGCTTTGCGACCGCGGGGCTTTTTACGCTTTTGACTGCACAAAGCTGTCCATACACACGCGTGCTATGGGACTGGCGGGCATAGAGGTCTACGACCTGCTCCGCGACGAGTACGGTATCCAGATAGAATTCGGGGATATCGGCAATATATTGGCTATAATCACCGGCGGCGACAGAACGCTCGAGATAGAGCGGCTGCTGTCCGCGCTGTCGGAGATAAAGCGGCTGTACGGGCGCTCTCCCGTGGGGCTGTACGATCACGAATACATAAATCCAATAGTAGATATGCCCCCGCAGGCAGCATTCTACGCGGAGCGGGAAACGATGTCGATAGAAAGCGCCGCGGGCAGGATATGCAGCGAATTTGTTATGTGCTATCCCCCGGGTATCCCTATTTTAGCCCCGGGAGAGCGCATAACCGCCGATATTCTCGACTACATAGCATTCGCAAAGGAAAAGGGCTGCTCGCTGACGGGCTGCCGCGATATGCGGGTGGAAATGCTGGACGTTGTAAAATAGAGACTAAGTACGATTTACGGGAGAGTTTGCTATGGAAGATTTTACAAAATTATGGGACGATTATTCGATCAAATTTAACGAAAAACTGATCAGCGGCTGCAAGAACGACTGGAAAAAGCTCGACACCGACGAGCAGGAGATAGCCGCGCTTTGGAAACTGGTCGTTGACATTAACAACGGCGGGTTTATGCAGTTTTTCTGCAACTGGGGCTATGAGTGCTACTGGTATGCGATGAGGGGTATTCAGCGGATAGGCTGCAACAGTCTGCTTCAGCTGCTCCACAATACCTATATGAACGTTCTGGACAAGTTTCGGGAGGATAAGCGGCTGACCTATTATTCGGATATCTATCAATATCTCACCGAAGAGGACGAGGATATCCTCAGAGATACGGATATCGAATTCTGGGAGAACGAGGGCGAGGCACTCTGTAAAAGGGCTTATGAGTTTTACCACGATGAATTGAAAAAAGAGGTCTGACATGGAAGATTTTGATGAATTGTGGAACGCCTATGCGGCAGAATTCAACGATAAGCTGGAGAATGCCAACGGCGGCGACTGGAGCAGTCTTGACGAGTTCGAGCAGGAGATAGCGGCACTGTGGAAGCTGGCAGCAGACGTTTACAGCAACGGCTTCGATGAGTTTTTCCTCAGTTGGGGGCATGAATGCTATTCCTACGCGATGAGGGGCATAAAGCGGATCGCCGACGCTAACTCGGGGCTTAAAAAGGTCGGCTGCAATAATGTGTACAAGCTGTTTGAGAGCGCTTACAACAAGGTTTTCGCGAGGTTTGAGAACGATGACAGGATAAAGTCCTATGAGGATATTGTTCGGTATCTTAACGAAAAGGATGAGGAAATTCTCGAAAAGACCTATGAGGATTTTGACGAAAAGCTCGGATCGCTGCTTTGCGAAAGAGCATACGAATTTTATCACGATAAGTTGAACAAGAGGGTGTAAATTCAAATGGAGCTTTGGTTTACCGAGGATCACACGGAAAGTATCAGGTTTTCGATCAAGATAAAGCGGCATCTGGTGAGCGAGCAGAGCGAGTTTCAGAAGATAGATATTCTTGATTCGTATGAGCTTGGTCGGATACTGGTGCTGGACGGATTTTTGATGCTGACGGAGAAGGACGAGTATATTTACCATGAGATGATAACCCACGTCCCGATGGCTACTAACCCGAATATCAAGCGGGTGCTGGTGATAGGCGCGGGGGACGGCGGGACGATACGCGAGCTTACGCGGTATAGCAGCATAGAGCATATAGACATGGTGGAGATAGACCGCAGGGTGGTGGAGCTTTGCAGGGAGTATCTGCCGCAAACGGCGGGAAAGCTGGACGACCCGCGGCTGGCAGTCTATTACGAGGACGGGCTGAAATTCGTGCGCGGCAGGGAAAACGATTATGATTTAATTATTGTGGATTCCACGGACCCGTTCGGACCGGGGGAGGGCTTGTTTACAAAGGAATTCTACGGGAATTGCTATAAGGCGCTGACCAAGGACGGTATCCTTGTAAATCAGCACGAAAGCACATTTTATGATGAGTACGCGGAGATAATGAAGCGCGCTCACAGCCGTATCAAGAGCTTTTTCCCCACCGCTCTGGTGTATTCGGCGCATATTCCGACCTATCCGTCGGGGCACTGGCTGTTCGGGTTCGCCTCAAAGCGGTTTGATCCAAGGCGCGACCAGAACGCGGAATGGTGGCTCGCACAAGGGTTAAGGACAAGGTATTATAATCAGTATGTACACAGCGGCTGCTTCGCGCTGCCGAATAACGTCAGGGACGTTCTGCGGGAAACTCCCTTGACAAAGTAAAGACGTTTTACGCTTTAAAGATTTCGGCTTAGAGCCGCATAAAATAAAGAGCGATCAAAGCACCGAGAGCAAGCAGCAACATTTCGCCTACGCAGGAAAATTTTCGCAACAAGCCGGGAACGCGCAGCGGAACGAAGTGGAGCGGAGTGTTTCCGGCGCGGTAGGCAAACGAAGTTTGCCGGTGCGAAAATTTTTTTAAAATAAGGAGAGTTAAGATGAGCAGAGCCTTAATTATCGGAGCGGGCGGCGTAGCGGGGGTAGTTATCGCGAAGTGCTGCCAGAACAGCGAGGTTTTTTCGGAGATAATGATAGCGTCGAGAACAAAGGAAAAGTGCGACGCTATACGGGATAAGCTCCAGCCGACCACAAAGACGGTGATAAGCACCGCCCGTGTGGACGCGGACAATGTGGAGGAGCTTTGCGGCGTTATCCGTGAGTACAAGCCGCAGATAGTGATAAATGTGGCGCTGCCCTACCAGGATTTGCATATTATGGACGCTTGCCTGGAGTGCGGGGTGGACTACCTCGACACGGCTAATTACGAGCCTGAGGATACAGCGAAATTTGAATATAGCTGGCAGTGGGCGTATCGTGAGAGATTCGAGAAAGCGGGGCTGACGGCTATTCTGGGGTGCGGCTTCGACCCGGGAGTTACGGGCGTTTTCTCGGCGTATGCCATGAAGCATGAGTTTGACGAGATAAATTATATTGATATTCTGGACTGCAACGGCGGCGATCACGGCTACCCGTTTGCGACCAATTTCAATCCCGAAATAAATATCAGAGAGGTGTCCGCAAAAGGCAGCTATATAGAGGACGGCAAGTGGGTGGAGACCGAGCCGATGGAGATAAAGCGCGTATATAATTTCAAGGGTGTCGGCGAAAAGGATATGTATCTTCTGCACCATGAGGAGCTGGAGTCACTGGCGCTGAATATCAAGGGTATAAAGCGCATTCGGTTCTTTATGACATTCGGGCAGAGCTATCTCACGCATCTGAAATGTCTGGAGAACGTTGGAATGACCTCTATCAAGCCCATTATGTTTGAGGGTAAGGAGATAGTTCCGCTCCAGTTTTTGAAGGCGGTGCTGCCCGATCCCGCGTCGCTCGGTCCGAGAACGGTTGGCAAGACCAATATCGGCTGTATCTTCCAAGGCAAAAAGGACGGCAAGGACAAGAGCTATTATCTCTACAATATCTGCGATCACCAGGAGTGCTACAAGGAAGTAGGCTCGCAGGCTATCTCCTACACTACAGGCGTACCTGCCATGATAGGCGCTATGATGGTGCTTACGGGCAAGTGGAAAAAGGCGGGCGTGCATAACGTCGAGGAGCTTGACCCCGATCCTTTTATGGAGGCGCTCAACAAGTGGGGGCTGCCTTGGGAGGAGGATCACAACCCTGTGCTTGTGGACTGATAAAGCGGTATGATTTTGCCCGCACGCCGAAATGGGCAGTGCGGGCAAATGATATATACGAGAATTTGTCGGAGGTTTTTATGCTTTTCGGTTTTACGGATAAATTTAACAGCATCACTTCGGAAAATCTGTCTTTGAAAATAACGCAAAAATATGCAGGCGATAAGGAAATGCTGCCGTTTTACTATTATGATATTTTTAACTCCGATAACAATTTTGTCGGAAAAATAAGCATTCGTATAGGGCGTAATTTTCACTCCTACTACAACGGCAACGTCGGCTTTGAAGTTTTCGGGGAGTACCGCGGGTGCGGGTACGCTTACAAAGCCTGTGAGATGGTTCTTGACGTGGCAAGATTTCACGAGATGGAGCATATTATTCTTGCCTGCGATATAAATAATATCGCTTCTTACAAAACAATTGAAAAGCTAGGTGCGGAGCTTCTGGAAATATGCGAGGTACCAAAAGAATATTTTGCTTGGCGTGAGGGTATGGAAAAGCAAAGGATTTACAGGCTTGATTTATGAGGTAAACATCGCATAAAATGTTGACGTTATTTTAATAGTTGAGGAGGTAAATTATGTTGATACCACATTTGCATTTTTGTGGCAACTGCGAATTTTCCGCAAAATTTGCATAAAGTGCTTGACAAATCATTTGTTCGTGGTTATAATAAAATTATGAATGTTCACAAGCTTGGGATGTTGTGAACAAAATGCTTGGATTTAGGGAGAAATAACCATGAACGAACTGAACATCAAGGACTATATTCGCAGGGAATTACCTACGGACGACAGGGATATCGCGCTGGATTTTTTTGCTTATCTGGAAGATAAGCCCATGCCCTTTTATAAGGATACCGGATGGCGCTTTTCCACATCGCCGCGCCCCCGAGACGGCGCTCCGG
>CAMWLH010000188.1 GCA_947175045.1 uncultured Clostridia bacterium
CCCGCGGGCGATATCGGTACGGGCGCACGCGAGATCGGCTATATGTTCGGTCAGTATAAGAAAATCAAGAATGAGTGGAGCGGCGTTCTTACAGGTAAGGGTCTGACCTACGGCGGCTCGCTCACCAGAACAGAGGCTACCGGCTTCGGTCTGTGCTACTACACCGATGAGATGCTCAAGGCAAACGGCAAGAGCTTCAAGGATCAGACGGTGGTTATCTCCGGCTCGGGCAACGTTGCTATCTACGCTACAAAGAAGGCTACGGAGCTGGGCGGCAAGGTAGTTGCTCTGTCCGATTCCAACGGCTACATCTACGATCCCGACGGCATCGAGCTTGATGTTGTTAAGCAGATCAAGGAGGTTGAGCGCGGCAGGATCAAGGAGTATGTCAACAGAACTTCCCACAAGAACGCGACCTTTACAGAGGGCTGCAGCGGCATCTGGACGATCAAGTGCGACATCGCTCTGCCCTGCGCTACCCAGAACGAGATAGACGGCAAGTCCGCCGAGATACTTGCGAAGAACGGCTGCTACGCCGTTGCGGAGGGCGCGAATATGCCTTCTACCCCCGAGGCTATCGAGGTTTACTTCGCGAACAAGATGCTGTACGGTCCCGCTAAGGCGGCGAACGCGGGCGGCGTTGCTACCTCGGGTCTTGAGATGAGCCAGAACTCCATGCGTTATAGCTGGACGTTTGAAGAGGTCGACGCTAAGCTCAAGGGCATTATGCAGTCCATCTTCAAGAGCTGCGACGATGCCGCTAAGGAGTACGGTATGCCCGGCAACTACATGGCAGGCGCGAATATCGCGGGCTTCCTTAAGGTTGCGGAGGCTATGAAGGCTCAGGGCTGCGTTTGATTGCGGCGTGAGGTAAAATTTAATCGGCGGCACATATCGTGCCGCCGATTTTTGTTAGATTATAAAGCCGGCGTTGAGCCGGCTTTCGTTTTAATAGTGCTTTATGCGGTCGGATTCCTCGGCGCGCTTTGCGTTGTTGAAGCGGTCAAGTGTGCCCACAAGATAACCCGTGATCCTGCGGATACGCTGGAAAGGCTCGGCGGAGAAGTGGTATGCGGCGTTGATATAATCTCCGTCCACCTCAAGGTCTATTGCCGTCAGATTCTTTTCGGGGAACTTCTGCTGTGCGCTCTCAACGTAGTAGTTGATCTCCTCGCTTTCGAGAGTTCCGCCTGTAACATTTACACTTACCATAATTATCACCTCATTTTGAATGTACATTCATTATATCACAATATATTGTATATGTCAACCGTGATATTGTACAAGTTTTGCGGTGAAAATTTGTAAAGCCGCGCCGTTATGAGAAAAATTTTTTTTAAAAAAATACCTCCCGCCGAAACGGGAGGTATAGTATCGATCAACCCTTTACAGCACCGAGTGCTACGCCCTTTACAATGAACTTGGACAGGCACAGATAAATAACAACAACGGGAATGATGGACAGGACGATGGCAAGATTGCGCACGCCGTAGTCCGTGATCTTATCGTTGCTGAGTATAGCCGCAACCATCATAGGCATTGTTCTCTGCTCAAGCTTACCCGATACGAGCAGCATGGAGGGTGTGTAGTAGTTATTCCAGCTTGCTACGAATGCGAATATAGCCTGAACCGCGAATGCGGGCTTGAAGATAGGCAGCGATATCTGCAGGAACGTTCTGAACTCGCCGCAGCCGTCAATACGAGCCGCCTCAACGATATCAAGCGGGAATGACGATCTCATGTACTGAAGCATGAAGAATACCACCGACGGAGCCGCAATAGCGGGGAGTATCAAGGGAGCATAGTTATCCAGCCACTTGATCTGAGCCATAAACTGCAGGAAACCTGTGGAAACGACCTGCGTCGGGATCATCATGATTGCGAGAATAAAGGTAGTCGCCGGCTTTTTCAGCTTGAAGTCATAAACCGTCAGACCGTAAGCGGTAAGTCCCGAGAAGAAAACGGAAAGCGCCGCGGACGCGAGGGATATAAACAAGCTGTTGCGGTAACCGAGCCATACGTTAAATGTGTCTGTGTAAGCACCGTTCTGTATGGTCGGGTCGTTCAGCGATCCAATGTTCTTTATCAGACTGCCGCCTGGCAGCAGGGACACGCCGTTGACAATGATATCGTTGGAATCTCTGGTAGCGTTGACAAGAATTATATAGATGGGAAGCAGGCAGATTATTGTGAGAAGTATGCAGACAATAAGTCTGATAACGGAATGTATCGCGATTTTCGTCCTATAAGTCTTGTCGGAGTGGTTATAAGAGTCAGCCATAATTCATACCTCCCTTACTTCTTCTTGCGCTTTTTAACGGGCGCAGCCGAATCCGTATTGAACTTGTAAATGATCATTCCAAGCGCGCCGGTAATGATAAACAGGATCACCGAAGCAGCCGCGGAGTAACCGTAGTTGGGATTAGCCTGGTGGAAGTTCTGGTAAATGAACACCGCACCTGTCTGAAGGGAGGGTCTTATCGTTCTGCCCTCGTGGAGCAGATAAGGGATATCGAACATCTGCAGACCGCCTATCATTGATGTTATGAAAACATAAATGAAGATAGGTTTAAGAATAGGCATGGTGATGCGGAAGAAAGTGTTCGCTCCGCTTGAACCGTCGATCTCGGCAGCCTCGTAAATAGAGGGATCGATACCGAAAATACCCGACAGAAGCAGCAGCATGGTGTTTCCGAACCACATCCATGACTGTATCAGCATAACCAGAACACGCGACGACCATACGTTGTTAATAAACTTGATCGGCTCAATAATTGCCTCCCAGTTTATAAGCAGCGAGTTGATAGCACCGTATTTGGTGTTGCCGAAAAGCAGCAAGAACATACCTGCGACAGACGAAGCAGTGATGATGTTGGGCAGATACATAATAACCTTAAAAAAGCCTGTTCCCTTGATTTTGATTCTTACGTCGGAGAACCAGACTGCCAGAAGGAGCGAGAGAACGATTTGAACAACGAAGTTACCTACCCAAAGAATAAGTGTGTTGCCCATGGAGTTCATAAATTGACTTTGAATCGCGTTTGCCGCTCTGTCAGATCCGCCAAAGAGCAGATACTGATAATTCTGCAATCCCACGAATACGTCCGCGCTTGCACCGTTTCCGAAAAAGCTGAGTCTGAAGGTGTTTATAAGCGGATATACCATGAAAAAAGCATACACGATAAAGAACGGAGCAATAAATATGTAGCCGTATTTCGCATAGCTCACCGACTTGCGTTTTTTACCTGTCGCCTGCATAATGCACACCCTTTCAATTTATCCGTATTAAAAAATCACAATATACGCTTACGGGGGATTTCCCCGTAAGCAATATATTGTAACTCATCGGATAATATTTTTATTTATCGCCTTTAAAAAATTGCAGATTAGTCTACTACTACGTCAGGCAGTGCAGCAGCAACTTCGTCCTTGAAGGACTCTATAGCCTCTTCCTTGGTAGCGAAAGTGCCTTCCAGGTAGCCGTTTACGGAGTCATTGAACTTGCCCTTGATTACGGAGTCGTACTTAGTGATCTTGCCCTCGAGATCCAGCTTATCCATAACCTTGGTGAGGATCTCGTAGTGGTTCTGACCGTTCAGGAGCTTGTTGGAAGCAGTCAGCTCGCTCATAACAGCCTTGCTGTTTACGAAGTCGCCGGTCTTCTCAGCGTAGCCCTTCATGCTGTCAGCGTTCTTGCAGTAGAACTCGATGAACTCCTTAGCGAGTTCGGGGTTGTTGCACTTGGTGGAAACGCCAATGTAGGAGCCGCCCCAGTACCAGCCGGTAGGACCTTCGCAGATAGCCATCTTAGCGCCGTTCTCCTCACTGCCCTGAGTGAAGTTGAAGAGGATAGAGCCCTCGTTGGTGGTCAGACCCCATGTAGGAACGAAGTCGCCCAGTGCTGTGCCGTCAAGAACTGCAGCGTACCAAGCGTTATCCCACTGAGGAACGCCTGCGAGAGACTTGTTGTCCTGCATTGCCTTAGCGATATCGTAGAAGTCCTCTGCGGTATCCATAACCAGCTTGCCGTCAACTACCCAAGGCTGGGTTCTGTTGGACTGGAATACCTGCCACAGACCGCCCTCTGTTGCCTGGATGGAGCAGGTGTTGCCGGATGCCTCATAGAGCTGTGCGCCGGTAGCCTGGAATGTATCCCAATCCTTTACCAGTGCCTGCATCTCATCGGGAGTTGTAACGCCCAGATACTGCTCAGCCAGGTCAGCTCTGTATACGAAGCCGCCGGGAGTAGCCTGGAAAGAGTTAGCCTTGAATACGCCGGTCTCGCTTGTACCGTTGGACAGAGTGTAGCTGAACGCATCGGGGAAGTCGGACTTGCTCAGACCGATGGTGTCGTAACCTGCAGTCAGGCTGTCGTCGTTGATGTAGTCAGCAACCCAGTCAGCGTCGAAGATCATCAGGTCAGCGTCGCCATCGCCCTGGAGATACTGCTTGTAGCCGTCGCGTGCGCCCTCGCCGTTATCGCCTACGCCTACAAATGTAACCTTGCTGCTGTCATAGCCCTTTGTCTCGAGGAAGTACTCGATCATGGTCTTGGTATCGGAGTTACCGTTCCAAGTAAGTATGGACAGAGTCTCATCGCCCGCAACCGAAGAATTGTTGGAATCATCGGGGGTGTTGGAATCATCGGGGGTAGAATCGTTGTTGGAGTTGTCAGCAACGGAGTTGGAGCCGCTGTTGCTGTTTTCATCAGTCTTGCAGCCCGCCAGGGACAGTACTGCGGCAGACGCGATCAGCGCTGCCAATATTCTTTTCTTCATAAGTTTTTTCCTCCCAAAAATGGTTTCATTTGCTCCTTATCGGAGCGATTTAAGAGATTAATCGGGTTTATACGATATACCGAACCCTGCGAAAAATTGTGACAGAAATTCAGAGTGGTCGCCTTCCGATTACATTTGTAAGTTTAGCACAAATTTCACTTTTTTGCAAGCCTTTTTTCAAAACTTTTTTTGTGCAAATAGCCCGAAAACGTTTTCAAAATGTCATGCTTGTTCATTATGACATATCCGTAACTTTATTACTTAAATATACTTTAAGCAATTTTCTTCCCTTTTTTTCCCTTAAATAACGGCTTTGTTTACTCGAATTTTTTTTAAGCACTATTT
>CAMWLH010000189.1 GCA_947175045.1 uncultured Clostridia bacterium
CGGCGAGCATATCGGCGCGTCGCTCACGCAGACGGAACAATTCGCCGTACCGCCGCGCATTTCGGGTCCGTATGAGGGCAGCCAGGATACCTCGCGTCCGTCCATCAGTCCGAAGTAGGCCAGCATTTTCCCCGCGAACAGTATGCCCTGCCCGCCAAATCCCGCAAGAATAATTTCCTCAGTCATCGTATCGCGCCCTCCTTGTAAACTCCGAGCGGATAATAGGGGATCATGTTCTCCTTAAGCCACTCCAACGACTCCACGGGGGACTTTCCCCAGTTGGTGGGGCAGGTGGAAAGAACCTCTATCAGCGAGAAGCCCTGCTTGTTCTTCTGGAACTCAAAGCCCTTGCGTATCGCCGCCTTTGCCTTGCGGACGTTGGCGGGATCGGTCACCGTAACCCTCTCCGCGAGCGCCACGCCGCTCACCTGAGACAATATCTCGCAAACCTTCACGGGGAAGCCCTCAACATCGGTGCTTCTTCCGTAGGGAGTGGTCTGCGTTACCTGCCCCGGCAGGGTGGTGGGAGCCATTTGACCGCCCGTCATACCGTAGGTGGTGTTGTTTATGAATATCACGGTTATGTTCTCGCCGCGGGTCGCTGCGTGAACGGTCTCCGCCGTTCCTATAGCCGCGAGATCGCCGTCGCCCTGATAGGTAAACACGAATTTGTCGGGATTGGCTCTTTTTACGCCCGTAGCCACCGCGGGAGCACGTCCGTGAGCCGCCTCTATCATATCGCAGTTGAAATAATCATACGCCATAACGGAGCAGCCTACGGGGCAGATTCCTATCGTATCTCCCTCTATTCCCATCTCGTCGATCACCTCCGCCACCAGTCTGTGCACGATACCGTGCGTGCAGCCGGGGCAGTAATGCAGGGGGATATCCGTCAACGCGTGGGGTTTATTAAAATCGGGCATTTTACTCCGCTCCTTTCATAGTCTTTATTTTCGCGAGTATCTCCGAGGGCTTGGGGACTACTCCGCCCGTTCTTCCGAAAAACTCAACGGGCAGTCGGCACTCCAGCGCCAGCTTTACGTCGTCAACCATCTGTCCCATGGACATTTCAGTCACCAATACCTTTTTAGCTGTTTTGCACGCCGCTTTCAGTTCCTTTTCGGGGTAGGGGTACAGCGTTATCGGGCGCGCAAGCCCCGCCTTGATACCCTCCGCACGAGCCTGCTCCACCGCGGCCTTGGCGAGCCTTGCCACCGAGCCGTAAGCCGCAACGACTATCTCCGCGTCATCGCAAAGGTAGCTCTCCAGCTCCGGGAGCTCCTCCTTGACCTTCTCGTAGCGCTTGAAGCGCTCCACATTGTACTGCTCCAGCTCGTCCGCCTGGAGGTACAGCGAATTTATTATATTATGCGGGCGCTTGTTTCCGTGACCGTTGGTAGCCCAGGGCTTTCCCGACGCGTCAGACATCTTTATCTCCTTGTCCTCGAACACTACGGGCTCCATCATCTGACCCAGCAGACCGTCCGCAAGTATCAGCGCGGGCATTCTGTACTTGTCCGCCATATCGAACGCCTTTCCCATATAGTCCGCCATCTCCTGCACGCTCGAAGGAGCGTACACGATATTCTGGAAATCTCCGTGACCCAGCGCTCTCGTTGCCTGCCAGTAGTCCGACTGGCTCGGCTGTATTCCGCCCAGCCCGGGACCTCCGCGCATTACGTTGACTATTACCGCGGGAAGATCGGAGCCCGCTATATAGCTCACGCCCTCACCCTTAAGCGATATTCCCGGGGAGGAGGAGCTCGTCATGCAGCGTATCCCCGAGCTTGCGCAGCCGTACACCATATTTATTGCCGCAACCTCGCTCTCCGCCTGAAGAAACACGCCGCCAACCTTGGGCATTCTCTTAGCCATATAGGCGGAAATTTCCGTCTGTGGCGTGATGGGATACCCGAAAAAACACTTGCAGCCCGCTCTTATAGCCGCCTCGGCAAGAGCCTCGTTGCCTTTCATCAGCATTCTTTCCATTACTTTTCCCCTCCTCGTATGGTTATCGCGCAGTCGGGACACATCATCGCGCACATCGTGCAGGCGATACAAGCGTCCTGGTCAATACACACCGCGGTGTAGTATCCCTTTTTATTCAGCTTCTCATGCTGTATCTCCACGATCCTTTTCGGACAGGCGGTAACGCACAGCCCGCACCCTTTGCAGATGTCAAATTCAACAGTCATCTTCATAATCATCTCTCCTGATCTTAAAAATTTCCCGCACCGTGCGAGCTGCGCTCGCACTGCCGGGCTGTGAAAGCTCCGCATTCGCTCCGCTTCCACAGCTTGCTGCGGAAAAATCCTGCGTGGGCGGTCAACTGATGTATGCTTTCAGCCCCTAAATGCGTTTATTTATGTATCTCTTAAATATACCCTCGTACATATATCATACCGTCGGTTATATCATACTCGATACAGTGCTTCTTAAGCCCGTCGCACAGTTCCTTTGTGAAATCCTGAGAGGCAGTGTTTTCCGCCGAGGAAACGGGATTTATCACGATATACTCGATAAGCGGCAGCAGGAAATCCGGCAGCTTCTCGCAGCTCCAGTCATAGCTCCAGTCGATCTCATACTTTTCCTCGGCGCTCTTGTCCAGCCACTTCACTCCGTAAGCCAGGAAACCCGTAGGTATCTCCTCGCCCATAAAGCCTATTAGCTCGTGCCACTTCGCGTTGCTCATGCGACCCGTCAGACCGCGTTCCCGCACAAGCGCCGCGGCTCTTTCCCTGTGGGACTTCTGTCTGTCATACGCGCCCTGCGCTATCCTCTCGCAGGACTGTGACAACTCAGCCACAAAGCTGTCAAAATATATCTCGCCGCGCTTCTTCGCGTTTCCGAAAAACCTGTGATACAGCACCGAATTGTCCTTCTGCACCGAAATATGCATGGTATCGCCTATCTCATACGCGGTCAGCCTTACGTCGCTTTCCCACCTCAGGCGGAACAGTATCCCCATATTCGAATCTTCCTCGGAAAGCTCCATCAGCTCCCCATCATGATTATCAAACTCATACCCGCAAATCTTCATTTTATCTCCTTATTATAAAAAATTTTTCTGCGACCCGCCAGCCACGTCTCACCCCGCTTCGCTCCGTTACCCGGTGTCAGGCTCTCGCGGAAAATTTTCCCGCGTTGGCGAAACGTTGCTCTTTTCATATGCTGCTTTTGTGCGTGAGTTGTGCGTCGATATTTATTTCTCCTCCCAAAAGGGTCTAACATAAACCTCCACGGGATAGGCGTCAGACACGTTTAGATCCCGCCTTGCCGCGGTGAATGCCACGGGAATACCCGCCGCCCGCGCGCACTGCTCCGCGTAATCGCGGGAGCTTTCCACGTCTTCAACAGTAGTGCTCTCCCCAAGATTGGAGCAATTGACTATTCCAGTTGCCTTAAGCCCCGAAGCCCGCTCTATATCCCGCAGAAGCTCCACAGCCTCTTCGGGGGTGTGGGTGAGATACCGATACTTGTTCACCACATACAGCATATCGCAGCCCCTTGAAGAAAGCAGGGCGGCATACTGCCCGAGTGCCAAAGCCCCCGAGTCGTCGCCGCCCACGTCAAGAATTACCCTGTAATTGTCCAGCAAAGCCTCCATATCAATACACAGCGACGGAATATCCAGGTTCGTATTGGCGAACTGCGGCGCTGACATACGGATATTGTGACGCTCGAAAAACTCCCCGAAATCCGCCGTGCGGAAATAGGGATTAACTATATCCAGATCGACAACGCAGACAGGCTCGCCCTTTCCCGCGCAGTCCAGCGCGAGATTGACCGCAATATTTGTCTTTCCCGAGCCGTAATGACCCGTTATGACGACCGCCCTGCCAAAATCAAACATTTCTTATCTCCGAAATCAATAATAGTAGTAGGAGGATTCCAATATCTCGCTCAATCCAATGCCCATGCATCCCACGCAGGACAGCCCGATGATCATGCTTGCCGCAAAAATTATAACCCATGCCAGCAGCATACCGCGCGCAAAATTCTTCTTGGGCTGAGGAGTATCACCGAAAGCCCATACCAACAGAAAAATAAGACCGATAATACCCAGCTGTGAAAGAATCAGCGTTCCTACCCACTGACCTACCGTCATGTTCTCCGTGCGCTCAAAGTTCACGTTGGCATTCTGAGGATAATTCGGCATGGGCGCATAGTTGGCGTTATTGTTGTATGTAGGCTGAGAATAGCCCGCGGGCTGCGAACCTCCCATAGGCTGCGACGGATTTGCGGTCGGCATTACGTCCTCCTGCTTATTGAGATTTACCGCGCTCTCCATCGGCGCTCCGCACTGGGGACAAAAACTGCCGCTTACAAGACTGCCGCACTTACTGCAAAATCTTTCCATATTATAACCTCACAAATCAATTTTATGCTCGTACCCTCGGCGGTTTCCCCCAAAGTGTACAAATTCTTTAACTATATCATAACACACTTTTACGATTTTGTCAATATGAATTATCTATAAAGATATTTTTCGCAAAGCGGAACAACTGTCGGCTACTTAGTCAGCCACTGACTCATTCCCGCGCCCAGTACCTCATTTGGGCGGGTTTTGAAACCGAATTGCTTATAAAACGGCTCCTTCCCCGTTGCCGACATCAGGTAAAGGGCTATCATTTCGCCCTCGCATAATGTGGAGCGCATAAACTCCACGGTGCGCCGCATCAGCTCCGTTCCTATGCCGCGGTGCTGATACTCGGGGATAACTATAACGTCGGTGATGAAATTTGCATAGCTTCCGTCGGAGAGCACTCTTATCATGCCCACAGCTCTGCCCCCGTCGCGAACAACCGTAATATGAAACGCGTTGTTCAGCGCGTTTGAAGCGATCCTGTCTGAAAGCTGCATGAAGTTTACCTGCCGCCGCATTTCCTTGTACTCCTCCAGAGTAGGAGCTTTATCTATGTATTCCAGCATTTTTTCTCCTGCCTTTTTTGTAAAATCAGCCGCCCGTCGGAGGGCGGCTGAAAGATCATCAATTGTCGCTGTTGTCCTCGGGAGCTTCCGGAGCCTGCTCCGCGGGCTCGGAGAACGCTTCGCCGTCAAGAATCTCGTCGGACTTTTCGGTCTCTTTAACTATCTC